>JAQWPM010000024.1 GCA_029245345.1 Longimicrobiales bacterium | reverse complement strand
CGGCCTGGCCGTTGAGGCGGGCAACGAGACCGATGGGCACGATCGCGGCCGCTGCCAAAGAACTCCTCACGAGGAACTCTCGTCGGTCCAAGTTACGGTCAGTCAATACGTTACTCCCGTAGCACCGTCTAACGACTTTGGGATTCTGCTGCGCGTCTACAATGGTTCCCACCGGTCGCGAGGTGCAAGCAGAGTGAGCGCGTGACCTACCAGCCCATCCCGCGACAGCAGCAATTCCTTGTTAGGCGGCGCTCGCCCGCGCCCTCTTGATGCCGAGGACCACTGACCCGATCAAGAAGCCGGGGATTACCTGGATGACGGAGCCCCAGAAGAGTTGGGAGAACAGGGCCTGCCCCCAGCTGTCGAACATGTCGTAGTGAGTACCGAGTTCCCACGTCGTATCGATCCACCACATCACGAACACGGGGAACCGAGAGGGTGGGGAGAAGATTACGAGGCTCAAGAGCAGGAGCAGATATGGACGTTCCTCTTCGCCGAGTCTCGTGCCCAAGAAGACCGCGAACCCCAAGGCCAGCCAGAGCAAGCCGAGCGGAAAGACGAACACCGTGGGCACGCCGGCCAGTTCGAGGAACACGCGTACCGGCGTGATGAAGAGAGAAATGAGCACGGGCCAGGCGGCGAGCCTGAGTGCGCGTTTGAACATTGAGTACCTTGGGGAGGAATCGCGAACAGCTGAGTGACACCCGCACTGCCAAACGACCTTCGGTCACTCATGCGCCCGTGACCGTGCGACTCACTCCACGGCACGACTACGCAGCAAAGGTCCACTTCCTTCGGAGCGCCTCCTAACTATTAATTATGCAGCCCGCCTCTCTATCAACGTCTGTGAGTAGGCTGCCAATCCAGCAACCTACTGGCCTTGGCCACGTGCCCGACAGTCCTCCCCGCGCCTCGAGTTCGGTACCAACGAGAGAGGCTGATTGGGCTGCACGCTCTGCTGCCTTCTCAGTTCGGATATCGTCTAGAGGTGGGACTGGCTAATCCCGCCTTGGATGATCGAGGGGACTCCTAAGGTGCAGACCTGTGTCCGTAACCGATCGGACGTAACGCATGGTCGTGCGAATGTCGTTGTGACCGAGCAACCTTTGAATCGTAGCTAGGTCGCAACCGGCTCGGGACATCTCGGTCGCAAATGTTCGCCTCAGCGCATGAGGAGTAACCGCCTTGGTGATGCCGGCTGCGAGGCCAGCTCGCTTGATTTGGCGCTGAACGGCGGTCGGATGCAGATGATGGCGCCCCCTACTCCCACTCTTCTTGTCGGCGATCAATCTCGAAGCCGGAAACAGGAACTGCCAGCCAAAGCGGAAGCCTGCTCCGGGATCCTTCCTGTGGAGCGCACCGGGCAAGGACGCCCATCCACTGCCCCGCTTTCGGTCACCGCGATGCAACTGCCGAACGAGCTCGATCTGACGAGTGAGCGCCGGACGGATTCGGTCCGGCAGTACGGTCATCCGATCCTTCTGACCCTTTCCGCCTCGGACCGCGACCTGTGCGAGATCGAAGTCGATGTCCTTGACCCTCAAGGCCAACGCTTCGCTCACCCGCACCCCCGTCCCATAGATCATCATCCCGATGAGCCGATACTTCCCAGACAACTGAGTGAACAGGCGCTCGACCTCTCCAGGGGACAACACCGTGGGCAAGGTCTCGGGTTGTCGAGCCCGAGGAATGGAGTCGATATCCTCGAGACCCAGCACCTCCCGAAAAAAAACGTCAGGGCCGAAGCGGCCTGATTTCGGCTCTTGGCCGCAAGGTCGCGTTCCGTCAGATGATCCAGGAACCGCTCAACGTGAGCCATGCCAATCGTCTCGATCGGGATGGCGCCCACAAATTTCAGGAATCGCTCGACCCAACGACAGTAAGCCTGTTCGGTCTTGGCGGCGTAAGCACGCGTGTGGAGTACGCGACGAAGGCGATCAAGGGCTTGAGCGGAAGCTCCGTCAGGATGGAATCTCATCCACCAAGCCTCATCCCTTGCTCGGAACGAGAGAATGTTCAGATGGGCCAGATGCTTGTGGGGCCCCAGCCAAGCCGACTTCAATACCATCTCCAATACTTCACCCCCTTCGCTCCCGAGATTCAGGAGCATCAACTCCTGGCAATCCCGCTAAAGAAGCCGCATAAAGCAGGACGTTCTCGCAATCAAGCGTGTATGCTGTCGGTAATGGGGTTGCAGGGGTCGCCGGTTCGAATCCGGCCATCCCGCCTTAAGCCCTACAACCACTCGGTTGTAGGGCTTAAGGCGTTTCTGGGGTCGACGTCGGGACGGCCGAACGAGCCTCCGTCAGAACTGCAGAAGTCGCGTGATCTTTATGGTGATTCCCTGATCGAGCACGCTCCTTTCACCGGGTGCCATACCTGTCCGGCGGCGATCGGAGATCACAATGAAGACGTCGCTCAGCGGGGCGTGGATCAGATTGAAGCGAACGTTGCTGATCAGTTCTCGGGCGACCCGGTTGTATTGGACGAACGCAGATACGAAGGCCCGGGTGTTGAACCCGTAGCGGAGTCGGCCCTGTAGCAGGTCCGCGTCGATGGGCTTCCCTGCGAGGGTCAGTCTATTCCGCTGGACGCTCCCTTGTAGCACGATGTGTTCGTTCGGCCGAAGGGAGACCGAGCCGGTGATGGAAGTCCGATCACCGTCGAAGAAATCTCCCGCGCTCACTGAGAGCGCTCCGGACACGATTCGTCCGCTGTTGGATGTATACCCGAGCGTGGTAGCCCCGAACTCGTAGAGACCAGCAGGCAGGGTCACGCCGAGAAAAGACTCTGGGGCAAGGAATCGTTCGGTGCGCTGTGAATACGCTGCTGTAAGTCTCCCCCCATCCAATGCGACCACCGTGAGCCCGGGCGTGATCTCTCGGCTCTCCAGCCCTCCGCCGGGTGCGTAATACTCGGTTGCGTCGACGTACGGGTTCAACTCCGTCAGCCAAGTGGTCGGCTGCTGCACGTGAATGCCCCCCGAGGCGAACCACTGGTTCATGCCCGTCCGGCTCACGAAGCCGGCTCCGGGAGAGAAGTCTTCCCCCACGTGCTTCGCCATGAGCGAAAAATCCAACAACGGGTCTCGCCAACCGACTTGTAACATGCCCGTCGTTCGGTCACCGTCTGCCATGGGATCGTCCGACAGAGCGAAGTATGTGTTCACCTGCAGACGCGTCAGGCGGAGGTTTGCGTCGATCCCACCGGTCCGCGAAAAACTCTCTGCGGCCTGGCTCGCGGTGGCTTGACGATTCACGAACATCACGCCGACATCGGAACTCGAGAGAAAGCTGCGTCGCACCCGCGCCACGGCGAAGTTCTCCGCAGGTTGACCCTCGTCCTCCAGCGTCTGCATGTTCATGAGGCCGAGGTCGTACCGCCCAACGCGGCCTGAGAGGCGCGCGCCGCCACCGATGGGGAGGGGTTGGCGATCGTCGGAAAGTCCGATCCTTCTCGAGTGGAACAGCTTGAAGTTTTGCGGTCCCGAACCAGAGCGGAATGCGCGGGAAGCATCATCGGCAAAAGTGAAGATGCCGTCGTTCTCTAGGAAGAAATCACGCTTCTCGGGGAAGAACACTGAGAAGCGCGTCAGGTTGACCTGCTCGGCATCGGTTTCGACCTGAGAAAAGTCTGTGAGCGCCGTGAGGTCGAGCGTGAGCTGAGGTGTCACCGCCCATTTGGCGTCGAGTCCTGCATCGAAGTCGCGTTTGGGGCCGTTGTCTCGGAGTTGGCCTTGGTTCCCCGACCCGATCGCGAACGGCTTGATCTGGAGGTTTCGACCCGGACTCATGGCGGGGAGACCCTCGAGCGTGCCGGCCATGGACACCCGGAAGACTCGTGATTGCCGTGTAATGGGGGCCCAGGTAGCGTACTCGTTTCGGCGTTTAATCTGTCTACTGAAGTTGAGCCCCCATACCTGAGGCTTCTCCCCAGCTGGAAAACGAAGAGTCGTGAACGGGATGCGCATCTCCATGGTCCACCCTTCGTCGTCCATCGTCGTTTCGACCTGGAAGATCCCCTCCCAAGCCGCGTTGATGGTGGCTCCGTCTCCGAACGACTGAGCGTCCCACGTGGCCCCGGCCGGGTTCGCGGCGAAGGTGAAGGCACTCTGTCGGTCCCTGCCTGCGTCGATCGCCACGCCAAACAGATCGGAGTCCCCTACGGCGAAGTCTTGCTCCAAGCCAGCGGATACGGCGCGGTGGGGCTCAGCGTCGTAGAGACGTGCCCCGACGTAGAGTGCTTCGTCGTCGTAGACGATTCGAATGACCGTCCGGTCCGGGGCAGGCACCCCTGCAACAGGTTGGGTCGTCCACAGCACGCCATCGGTGGTGTCAGCGCGAAGCCAGGCTTGTTCGTCCAAAACACCGTCCAGGGTGATCGACTCGACTGCTCGAGAAGCTCGGAGGATGGGGCGCTCTTGGGTTTCCGGCGCAACGGGCGTCACAGGAGTCGACATGGGGGCCTGTTGCGCCAGAAGGGGTGCCGAGGTCGTGAGCGACAGCGAGATGAGCGCGAGGGCTCGCCACGTCTGGGGTCGGGGTGTCATGGAGGAGGCTCGAATAGGGTGGCAGGCAGCCAAGGTGGTCGCGCCCCCAGCCTGCCGCTAGACGTCATCCAGTCCGAGTGGAGCCCTTACCTGAAAACACATCCTGCTCGGCTCCGACTGAAGGCTGATCGCCCCCAGTGCAGGTCGACCACGATGAGGAAGCGCCACTGAAAAGGCACATGGCCGCGATCATCGACGCGACAGCGCTAGTTTACCAACATAGGTCGTGTGCTGGGGACCGCCTTTCTTCAGGCGCGCTCGCACACGGTTCACCTCGACGGTGAAGCCTCCGTGACGCAGGCGCTGCTCACACTTCCGATCCTCCCAGATGGCCGAGAAGCGCTTCCGCAGGTTGGACGCTCCTCACCTGCTCAATGACGTGTTTGAAGGAAGGAAGTTCAGGGACGGAGAGCCCGTCTCAACTCAACGGCGGGGGGCCTCATCCTGATCCCTTTGCACACCTATTGACCCGAACATCGGCCCGGAGGGGCATCGCCACTGTGCGACCCTCGGGAGGTGTCAGCCGAGCAGGTATGCGGCGCATGGAACAGGAGCGGCGCCTCGATTCGACACAAGGTCGCGTTTGGATCCAACATCAAGCCCCGCTCACGGCTATGGCCTTGAGCGGGGCTTGATGTTGACAATGGGGCCTGAGCGAATTTGCCTCCAGGTCCCCCTTCATTCTTAATCAGTGCGCGACTGGTGGAAGCCTCTACGCGTCCTTCAACTGTTGCACCAGAACGGTGAAAATGTTCGCAAGGGCGACACCCGCGATAACGGCAGTGAATTGGGTCAGGAAGCCGCTGGCGTAGCTACCAACCACTGGAACCACGTCCAGGTTACTGGCGATGCTCGGCAGTAAAGCTGCCAACACGTAATAGGCCATACGGGTCGACACGTCCTTAGTCGGCCGCATGAATCCGGATGCGAGGCCAAGCAGCACGAGAACCATTGGGAAATGTGCGAACGTCTCCGCCGGGGCCACAGCAGCGATAAACGCAACGAGGACAGAGCCGTAAAAAACTGCTTTTTCGAGCATCTGCATCTGAGACTACTCCTGTCACAGGGAGGTGCGTGACCACACGCACAATACACGCTTCAATCGCCGTCTGTAATAACCTCAAAGCCAGGGCTTAGCAAGAAGATCTGCCCTGCTTGGTCTTGTGTGATTGGGCGGGGGCCGGGCCTGACGCGCCACAATCCCATATAGATAAAACGAACTCGTCCCCGCATAGTGCTCCGACTGAATTTCTAGGACGTACAGTGACGTGACCCGGCCGTTGGTGCATGGTGCTGGCTTTAGCTTCGGGGAGGCAGGCCAGTGGCAGTGGGCATCATGAGGTGAGCCCAGGGTGTGTCCTGGAACATGACGTACGGCTCACCAGTGGTGTGATCCGTACTCATGCCTTTCAACGTCGTAGCATCGACCGGAAAGGTCATGATGTGAGGACCTGTAACCACGCCATCCGCGGGATTCTCAGGCGGCCCGGCAAAAGGATCCGTGTTACTGTTGTCGTAAGAGCCCATGAGCATGTAGGACAAGCCCATCGTCTCAATCTCGGGCTCCATACCCATCATCCAGTTACCTACCCAGACCATCGCAGGACCGTCAAAGCACATCGGATCGAGGCCAGGGGTACCGAATCTATCCGGGAAACAAGTCCAACCGTTATCGCCCTCTCTGAGCATCGCCGGAGTCTCGCCCTCAGCAGCAGGCCAGTCCAACACCATCGCACCCTCACCAACCACCGCGGGGGCAGCGCTCAACGCACTAGTAACCTTATCATCTGCCGATGACTCAGCAGTAATTTCTGGCGAAGCCAGATCTCCCACGACGACCGTTCCGTCCCCCGCTTGCTCCATGGGGCCGCACGCAGCCAACAAAATGGAAACGAGTAATACCGAGAGGGATTTGAATAATTTCATGAAATAGCTCCTGTGTGTGTAACTCTCTGTGCACCATGGGCCGCTAGGAGCGACAACTAGGACTGAAGTCGACACCTCGCAAGGTACATATCTGTACCTCATCGTATTATAAAGTGAGTGGCGCGTCGCGCTACTACTTCATCGACGTAACGACAGCCCTCGACCGAAGCTACACGCTCCTTCATGGAAAAGGATGGGGCGGAGCTACCCCGGACAGCGATTAGTCTTCGCTTTCTTCCTTCTCGCGGAAACCGATCCGGTAATACGGGTTCACCACACTGGTGGCGACGTTCTTCAAGTGAGCACTCACGCGCTTCAAGAACCTCAAATAGATCGCAACGGTGACGGCATGCCCTGACCGCCCGGACAGGGCCTGGCCGGAGGATAGAGCCGCAACGTGCTTGTCGACCTTCTGAGCGACTCCACCGTGGGCCTCGATCACAGAACGTGCAAGATCGACGTCAGAGCTGTCCAGCATCGGAACGATATCGTCGAACATCTCTGTGACTCGGGCCTCTACCCAGGCCACTTCATCGGCCAGTTCGAGGCCGTCGAATGGCCCAGAAACAGACACTGCGAGCTCTACGATGTTCTTCGTGTAGTCCCCGATTCGCTCGATGTCGATCACGATCGACGTGAGGATCAGCCCGAGGTTGATATCCGGCTTGGATGACACCGACATGTGCGTGACGATCTTTCGGCGGACGCTGCGCTCGTACTTGTTGATCCTCCGATCACGCTTGTAGATGTCCGTCTCCATCACGCCCTCGGAATGGAGGTGCGCGACGGCGTCGTCGAACATGCTGTGCGACTCTCGGAGCGCCAAGATCGCTTCGTCGTAGGCCTCCTGAAGCGGGCCCTCCGACTTGAACAGTGTGACGATTTCTTTCCACATGGCTTACTACCTTCGGGCTGACCAGAGTATGTACATCAAAGGTATGACGTGTGCGGCGATATACACGGCGAACACGCCGGCCGTGTTGCCTTTCGACTGCGCTGCGATGCGCCCCCACTTCGTCGCCATCCAAAGAGGCAACGCCTTGAGCGGATAATAGATGACGATCGCGAAGATGTTGAAGCTCAGATGTGCCAAGGCCACGGTCACAGCCGCCGGGCTCCCGGTGGCGAATGATGCGAGAATGGCAGTAATCGTGGTGCCGATGTTTGCACCGAGCGTATACGGGAAGACCTGACGGAGCGACAGCACTCCAGTCCCGGCGAGCGGCACGATCAGCGACGTCGTCGCCGAACTGCTCTGCACCGACGCGGTCGCGACCACACCAAGCGTGAAGCTTGCGGCGTCGTTCCGGAAGAGCACTCGATCGAAGAGCCCTTCCAACCGGGAGAGTACAGCTCCCTGCATGATCTTCATCATGCCGCGCAACGCGATGAAGAGCAGGAGCAGAGCGATGATCATGAGCGGGAGCGTGCTGGGGACCAGCCCAGTAACGAAGTCGGCCAGCGGCCGAATCACGACCTTCAGCGGACTTGCCAATTTCATTCCGCCCGCGCCTGCGAACGTGCTCTGGAGAAATACGGCAGACTTCTGCACGGGATGAAAGAAGACCTCGATGGGCAGGATCGTGAAAGCAGCCAGGAGGTTGAAAAAGTCATGCACCGTCGATGCGGCGAAGGCTCGTTCGAACTCCGCTGGCCGTGTTACATGCCCAATGGCCACGATGGTGTTGGTGGTCGTCGTCCCGATGTTGGCACCCATGATGATGGGCACAGCCAACTCGATGGTCAGCGCACCCGAGGCGACCAACCCAACCACGATCGTCGTGGTCGTCGAGGAACTCTGGATCATGCTCGTGGCCAGGAATCCAATGAGGAGTCCAGCCAGTGGATCCGACGCCGTGTTGAGGAGCTGCTCCGCCAGACCCCTGCCGCTCATCTTGAACGCGGCACTCATCAACTCGATACTCGCGAAGAAGAGGTATAAGCAAAGCAAAAAAGCCACAGCCTGCAGTACTGCTATATAGGGCTTGGTCTCAAGCTGAATGCCAAGCCGGGAGGGGTCTGTCACCAGGCCAATTCTCCACAGATGGTCGCCGACTGATTCATAAAATGTACGATTTCCAAAGTGCGCCGAAAGTGCCGCGATCCAATCCCCGGGAGTCAGTCGTATCGCCCCTCGATATCAGAGAGGCCCGCCCGCCAGAGCTCGCTCAGCGCCCTGAGTTCGCCGTCCCGAACGCTTCTCCGTCCCACCGCAATTCCGCACCGACACTCGTGCCGTTCTCAACGAGGATCCGAATGGTCATCTCGTCGGCGACATCGAAGAGTGCGCCGCCACGAGTAAATCCGATCTTGAACTCTGCAGGCCCGGCCGGCACCAGCGCGATCGGCGCCCCACCCCATCTGCCTACGATACGTCCGCTCTCCTCAAGCACGCTGATCGTGACCTGAAGCGGGCCTCCGGTCGTGGGGTCGTTCGTGTCGAACGCATAGGCCCCCACGTAACTCGCTCGCTCATCCGCAGGGAGCGCGTCCCACATGTACTCGGCAGTCTCGACGTCGACTTCTACAAAAGTCGGGCCCCAATGCATGCGCAGGGTCGCCGTGCGCGACGTGATCGCATGCACGTACCAGTTGAGCGCCTCCATGTGGGCACCCTGTTGGGGCTCGACATCAAAAGCGAGCACGACCTGGTCCGCCGGGTACGGCGAGTCGTGGTAGAGCTGGACCTCACGGTTCAACATGAAACGCCACGGCTCCCCATCCTTGAGTTCCATCCACACGGAGTAGCGACCGGGCTCGACGGTGTGGCCGTTCAACCGAATGGGCCGATCCACCTCTAGCGTGGTCGCCCAGTTCGCGCCGGGGGTCCACACCTCTCCCCAATGCACGACGCCACCGAACAGATTGTCACGTCCCCTCGCGACCGGGCGGCTAAAGTCGACCGTGAGGCGGGTTCCGTTGACGACCTGTGTCATCGTTCCCCGCTCGGAGCCACGCGGCTGGGCAGACAAGGCGGGGGCCGTGATGAGGACTGCACCCAGGACGGCAACGAAGTGGCGGATCTTCAAGGATTCCTCCGGGAGTTCATAGTTCGTGGCTCACATACACGTCCACGCACTCAGGGTCCGCCAAGATGCCTGCATGGGGCCCCGCTCAACAAGACGCCGCTCTCACTGGTCTTCGGGGTGCACAGCTAGCTTTTTCGCGAATCTACTCGCTTCCCGGATTTCATTGTCTAGATACGTGACCGCAGTTGCCGCTCTGTTGCTTTTTACTTCGGCCCCGAGCGCGATAACCGCACAAGCCGTGAACGGCGCAGACGTCCCAACAATGCGGGCTTATCGGCTTGAGGGGTCCATTTCGATCGATGGGCGACTCGACGAAGAGATCTGGTCCCGGTTCCCGGCCGCGAAGGACTTCGTCCAGAAGGAACCGGTGGAGGGCGACCCAGCCCTGAACGACTCGGAGGCATGGATCCTATACGACGACGACGCCATCTACATGGGTGCGCTCGTCCGAGACGCCACTCCCGAGACGATCATGCGCAACATGAATCGTCGGGACGCTGTCGCCCTGGGGCAGTACGACTACTTCGAAGTGATGTTCGACCCGAACCTCGACGGCCGGACCGGATATCGATTTCGAGTCACGGCAGCCAACGTCCAGACGGATCGGTACCTCTACGACGACGCGAGAGAAGACGCGGCATGGAACGCCGTCTGGGAATCAGCCGTCCGAATCGTGCCGGAAGGATGGACCATCGAATTCCGAATCCCACTGTCACAGATACGCTACGAGTCGGCGGACGGCCCGCAGACTTGGGGAATCAACTTCGGGCGGCGGCGCATATCGGATAACGAACTGACCCGCTTCGCGTTGGAATCCAGTCTCGTCACGGGACGGGTGAGCCAGTTCGGGCTCATCGAAGGGATCGATCTGGTCGGATCGCCGAGTCGCGCAGAGGCTCGGCCTTATGTGGTCTCGACCGCTCGCAGCGCCGCAGCGACTCCCGGGAACCCGTTCTTCGACGGGAGCGATATGTCCGCCCGCGCAGGCTTCGATCTCCGGTACGGGCTCGGAAGTGCGTTCACGCTGGACGCCGCCATCAACCCCGACTTCGGGCAGGTCGAGGCAGATCCAGCGGTCGTGAACCTCACCGCCTTCGAGACCTTCTTCCAAGAGCAGCGCCCGTTCTTCGTGGAAGACGCGCGTGTCTTCGACTTTCCGCTTTCTGGCAGCAACAAATCGGTCTTCTATACGAGGCGAATCGGCCGCGCGCCGCGTGGGAGAGCACCTTCGGGCGCCGACTTCACGGATGCTCCTGAGGCGAGCACGATCCTAGCCGCAACCAAGATCACGGGGCGGACGGCGAACGGACTCTCGGTGGGTGCGATGGCCGCGCTCACCGAACAGGAAGAAGGCTCGGCATTCTTCAGTGGAACGGGCGAGATCACCGAGTTCACCGTCGAACCACGGGCGGGCTTCGGCATCGTGCGTATTGAGCAGGATCTCAACGGCGGCGGCAGCAACATCGGCGGCATATTCACAGCACTAAAGCGGAGCCTTCCCGGGGACGGGTCGTTCGACGACCTCACGAGCTCGAGCTTCAATGCGGGCGTCGACTTCGGACACCACTGGAGCAACCGCGGCTACTACGTCGGTGGCTTTCTCGCGAACACTCACGTACGGGGGGACGCCGAGGCTATCACCCGCATCCAGCGCGCGTCGAATCACTACCGGCAGCGTCCCGATCTCGCCTGGGCCGAGTTGGACTCCACGGCGACGCAACTCACGGGGGCGGAATGGCGCCTTCAAGCCGAGAAGCGTCGGGGCAGCTTGCGCTGGTCCGTCTGGGCCGCTCAGGTCACGCCGGACTTCGAGGTAAACGACATCGGCTTCAGCACGTCACCGGAACGCGTCGATGGCGGAGCGAGCCTGAGTTATCAGCAGATCGAGCCGACCAGCATCTTCCGAAAATACAACGTGCGACTGACGACATTCCACAACTTCAGTCATGAAGCGTTCAACGACGTGTGGTCCCTCGACTCGTGGGATCAAGCTCATACAGCTGGCACATTCTCCGCCAATGTAAACACGACGCTCAACAACTTCTGGACCGTGAACACGAGCACGTCGTATACACCGGACCGCATGAGCCGGACGTTGACGCGCGGCGGACCGATGATGATCGATCCCGCGGTGAGGAGCTTCACGGTGAGTGTCGGCAACGACAATCGGAGCTTCGTATGGGTGCGGTCGAGCCTGAACCTGCAACGAGGGACACGCGGCTCAGGTTCTAGCACGCGCGCGAGCCTTGGGCTCTCGGTGCAGCCTTCCGCGCGCCTCCGCCTGTCCTTCGACCCGAGGCTCACGTGGGCCGAGGAGGGCGTGCAATATGTCACCACCTCGGGAGCGCTCCCGTTCCCAACTACCTACGGCGATCGCTACCTGTTCGCAGACATCGAACGGCGGTCGCTCTCTGCGGTGACCCGGGCCAACTACACCTTCACACCGGACCTCACCTTCGAGTTCTACAGCCAGGCGCTGCTCTCATCAGGAGACTACACGCGCTACAAGCAACTGGCGGCTCCAGAGACATACTCCTTCGACGCATTCGAAGAGGGCACGTACTCCGAGGCTGGAGGCACTCCGACTTGTTTGGGCGGACGCACCTGCGAGAACTCTGTCCACACACGGTTCATCGACTTCGACGGAAACGGAACCACGGATTCATCATTTCAGGATCGTGACTTCAATGTCCGGTCCCTCCGCACCACGGCCGTGCTGCGTTGGGAATACCGTCCGGGCTCGACGATCTTCTTCGTCTGGCAGCGCCGTCAGGCGGGCAGTTCCAGCACTGGAGACTTCGATTTCGGTCGAGATCTAGGGGCGATGTTCGACGCGAATGCAGACGATCGTTTCATCATGAAGGTGAATCTCTGGCTGTCCAACTAGACGGCCGGGCGACGTTGGCCTGAGGTCTCTCACGGCGACACCTCGCCGGAGGCGATCCGCACCAATACAGTAAGGTCACGGCCCCGAACCCGGGGTCAGGTTCGGACCGCTCTTGGAGACCTGATGATGCACCGCCCTATCTCCCAATACCTAGACGGCCGCCTCGTGGTTCGGCTCATCGCTATCGCAGCGATGGCCTTCACGTCAGCTCCTGTCGCTGGCCAGGCAAAGAAGACACTGACGTTCACCGACCTCATGAAGGTCCGTCAGATCGAACAGCCGTCGATCTCGGCGGACGGAGACTGGGTCGTCTTCACTGCGGAGCCGGATCGTGGCGATCCAGAAGTCGTCGTTCGAGCGACGAACGGAGACACGCGTTATGTCGTCCCGCTAGGGAGCAACCCCGTTGTCGCGACAACGGGCGACTACGTCGCGATGCGACTGAATCCCTCCCTTGAGGCATTGGACCGCGCGGGGGCCCGAGGGAATCGTCCGCGCCGCGGTGTCGTGCTACTGAACACCGCCAACGGATCGGCGGAGACATACGAAGACATTCAGTCGTTTGCTTTCTCCGCGGACGGTGCCTGGCTCGTCATGCACGCCTTCGCCTCTGAGGGAACGGCCGACGCCGAAACCCCCTCCGGAGATCGTGAGGTCGGGACTGAGCTACAGGTGATTGAGCTCGGGCGTGCGGACCTGACCGTTCGAAGCATCGAAAACGTCCGCGACTACGAAGTCGGCGACAACGACCTCATCGCCTACACGGTGGCTTCTGCCGACAACGCTCGTGACGGCATCTACGCCAGGCGGCTGGGTGGAGTTGAACAGGCAATCCACTCCGAGCCATTCGGCCACTACGCCCAGCTCACCTGGGGAGACCAAGGCAGCCTCGCGTTCGTCGCGGTCACTGAAGACGAGGACGGCGAACCAGGAACAGGCTCGGTCATGGCGTGGGATGGATCGACGGCCTCGACGTACGTGTCCGCGGAAGACGCTCCAGACGACTGGACGATCCCCACGAACGCGACTCTGGAATGGAGTGGGGACGAATCCCAGCTCTTCTTCGGATGGCGGCCATGGCGTGCCGACGAACTGGCGGAAATAACGGACACGGGTGAAGAACAGGCCGATTTCGACCCCTACAACCTCGACGCCATCCTAGAAGACCGAGGCGTCGATGTGTGGCACTGGGAGGACTCAGCCCTCATGGCCCAACAGAAGGTTATGTGGGGGCGCGAAAGCAATCGGACATACCGGGCGGTATACCACGCGGACAGCGGTGAGATCGTCAGACTCGCTGACGCCTGGGTGCCAGATCTGGTCATCCCTGACAACGGGAGCGTCGCGCTTGCCCGCAGTGATGTGCCGTACCAGAGGGAGGCCACGTGGGAAGGCGGACAACGCGACCTCTACGCCGTGAACCTCGCCAACGGTGAGCGCACGCGAGTCGTTGAGAAGATCCGCTCGAACGGGCAACTCTCGCCGAGTGGCAATTTCATCGCCTACTACCACGAAGGCGACTATCACTTCTACGATGTCGCCGCAGGGAGCACTCGAAACGCCACAGCCGACCTCGGCGTCCCGATCGCGAATGAAGACCACGACTCCCCGGTCCCGGCTCCAGGTTACGGCATCGGTGGATGGCTCGAAGGCGACGCAGCCGCGCTCATCTACGACAAGTACGACATATGGGTGGTACCCACAGACGGGTCCAGTGCGTGGAATCTCACAGAGGGCGCGGGGAGGGCCGAGCAACGCATCTTCAGAATCATCGACACGGATCGAGATGAAGATGCCATCGGCCCCGGCGACGAGTTGCTCTTGTCGTCGTACCACGACTGGAACAAGAACTTCGGGTTCTACCGCGCACACGCGGACAGACCCGGCGCCACCCGCCTTCTCGAAGAAGAACGCCGCTTCCGGTACCTGAGCAAAGCCGAGAACATCGACCGAGCCCTCTTCACGCGAGAGGACTACAACGAGTTCCCAGATCTTTGGGTCTCCGACACCGACTTCGGCGGCGCGAAGAAGCTCACGGACGTGAACCCCCAGATCGCTGACTTCGGCTGGGGCACATCGGAACTCGTCGAGTGGAGAAGCCTGGACGGCATTCCACTCCAAGGTGTGGTCATCAAGCCGGACAACTATGAAGAGGGCAAACAGTACCCTGTCCTCATCTACTACTACAGGTTCATGACGGATCGCCTGCATGCGTTCAACGATCCATCCATCAACCACAGGCCGAGCTTCCCGGTCTACGCCTCGGACGGATACGTAGTCTTCCTACCTGACGTGCGCTTCGAAGTAGGTCGGCCAGGCTTCGCGTCGACAAAAAGTGTGGTCCCAGGCGTGCAGCATCTCATCGATATCGGGTTAGCGGACCCCGACGCGATCGCACTTCATGGACACTCGTGGAGCGGGTACCAGACGGCGTTCATGGTGACGCAGACGGACATCTTCACGACTGCGATCGCGGGCGCACCCGTGGGCAATATGACCAGTGCGTACTCAGGTATTCGCCTGGGTTCAGGCATGGCTCGCCAGTTCCAATACGAAAAAACGCAGAGCCGACTGAGCGGAAATTTGTGGGATGCACGCGACGAGTACATCGACAATTCGCCCGTCTTCTTCGCCGACAAGATCAACACACCCATGCTGATCCTGCACGGTGACGCAGACGATGCCGTACCGTGGGAGCAGTCGATCGAGCTTTTCCTTGCCATGCGCCGCTTGGACAAGGAATCGGTATTCCTGCAATACCGGGGTGAGCCGCACCACCCCCGGACGTACTCCAACAAACTCGACTGGGCGATGAAAATGAAGGAGTGGATCGACCACTACCTGAAGGGCACACCTGCAGCGGCGTGGATTACTGAGGGTCTGCCGTACTCAGGCAGGTAACACTGACGAGCGGGCACCTCCCATAAACTCAGAGCGCCGGCCCGAAACATCGGGCCGGCGCTCCTTTTTCGATGTACTCGGTAAAGTCCGCATCGAGATCGAGGACACTGACACGTGTCTACCTAGACATCTACCACCACTCTTTCTGTAGGTCGGCCAGCGCCTCGCTCCCCGGGCACAGGTCCCCGTATGGGATGTCTACCAACGGCTTCTCCACCGTGCCTTCGAATTCATGCATGTCGTGTCCGCCTTCAGCCAGGTACAGCAGTCCTGTGGGCACCTGGCCCTTCGCCACGACACCGCCCAAGTACTCGATGACCGCCCGTCGGTCGGTCGGATCGTAGTCCTCAGAAACCTTACTTAGATGCACGGTACTTCCGTCGTGCAGCTTCACAGCGCGCGTAGTCCCCTTGTCGTATTTCGTCTTGATCTCACGCCGCAGCGGAACGAAGTCGGTCTCGATGACCTCCTGGCTGTGAACGCGTGTGTACGCATAACTCTTGGTGGACCCGACATGGTCGTTGAACGTCACGCACGGCGAGATGACATCCACGAAGGCGAAGCCCTTGTGGGCGAACGCAGCCTTCAGAATGGGAATAAGCTGCTGCTTGTCGCCAGAGAACGAACGGGCCACGAAGGTCGCGCCCAGAGTGAGCGCCACATTCACGGGGTCGATGGGGCCTTGCTGGTTGACCTCACCCTGCTTCGACTTCGAACCGATGTCAGCAGACGCGGAGAATTGCCCCTTGGTCAGGCCGTACACGCCATTGTTCTCGAGCACATAGACCATGTCGACGTTCCGTCGCACCACGTGGCAGAACTGCCCCAGTCCGATCGACAAAGAATCTCCATCTCCCGAAATACCGACGTAGGTCAGGCCTTTGTTTGCGGCATTCGCGCCCGCAGCGATTGAGGGCATCCGGCCGTGGACCGAGTTGAAGCCATGGGCCTCGCTCAAGAAATACGTGGGCGTCTTAGACGAGCACCCGATGCCCGACAGCTTGGCCACCATGTGCGGTTCGAGCTCAAGCTCGAAGAACGTCTGAACAAGCGCAGCGGTCACGGAGTCGTGTCCGCAACCTGCGCACAACGTCGACATTGACCCTTCGTAGTCGCGTATGCTGAGGCCGAGACTGTTGGTCTTCAGTCCAGGGTGTCGGGCACTCGGTTTGGTGATGTAGCTCATGACCCCACCTCCGCTGTGATGCCTTCCATGTGCGGCATGATGCCCTCCAAGACGTGTCCCTTACTCAGTGGCTGTCCACCGTAGTAGAGAATCGAGACGAGCTTCTCTTTGGCACAACCAGTCTCGAGCGTCAGAAGCGTCTTGAGTTGGGCGTCCCGGTTCTGCTCGATCACGAAGACCGTCTCGTGGGCGTCCAAGAAGTCCTCGACGGTCTGGTTGAAGGGGAAGCCTTTCACGCGCAGGTAATCGACGTCGATCCCGTGGGCCAGCATGTCATCCCGAGCCTCGAGAACCGACCAGTGGCAGCCCCCTAAGGAGATGATCCCCACCGACGCTCCGCCTTCTACAGTGAAGACATCCGGCGCCGGCACAGCGTCGCCCGCCGACTCGACCTTCTTCCGGATCCGATCAACAACCTCTTGGTATGCTTCGTCGTCCTCGGTGTACTTGCCGTACTTGTCGTGCCCTGACCCGCGCGTGAAATAGGCACCCTTAGGGTGGACACCAGGAAGAGTCCGGGCGGCGATGTGATCACCGTCCACGTCCAAATAACGATAGAACTGCTCTATCTCTTCCAGTTCATCCGCGGAGAGTACTTTGCCGCGATCCGGCACGTAGGAATCATCCCATTCAAGCTTTGGGATCATCCAATCGTTCATGCCGATATCCAGGTCGCTCAGCACGAAGGTCGGCGTCTGGAATCGATCCGCAAGATCGAAAGCGGCCACAGCAAACTCGAAGCACTCCTTCGGATTCCCCGGGAAGAGCACGATGTGCTTCGTGTCCCCGTGGGAGGCGTATGCACACAAGAGGATGTCCCCCTGTTGCGTGCGTGTCGGCATACCCGTCGAAGGGCCTGTGCGCTGCACGTCGAAGAAGACGCTCGGCACTTCAGCGTAGTAGGCGAGACCGATGAACTCACTCATGAGTGAGATGCCCGGCCCGCTCGTGGGAGTAAACGCACGAGCGCCCATCCACCCGGCCCCGATGACCATCCCGGCGGCCGCGAGTTCATCCTCTGCCTGTATGATGCAAAAATTGTTCTTCCCTGTCTCCGGGTCCTTCCGCATGCGATTGCAATATTCTGTGAAGCCATCCATGAGCGACGTAGACGGCGTAATCGGGTACCAGGCTCCGACGGTGGCTCCCGCGTAGACACACCCCAAAGCCGCGGCGGCATTCCCAGTCACCATCACACAGTCTTTGGTCTCATCCATGGACTCGAGCTGTATGGGGAGAGGACAATCGAAGTGCTCCTCTGCGTACTCGTAGCCCATCTTGATAGCCGTGAAGTTCGCGTCCATCAGGTGCTGCTTCTTGGAGAACTTCTCCTCTAGCATGCCCTTCACGATGTCCAGGTCGATCCTGAGGAGCGCAGCAAGGGCACCCACATAGGTGATGTTCTTCATCAAGATGCGCGTACGGGACCCCTCGAACTTTTCGACGCACATGCCCGCGAGCGGTACACCCAAGAAGGTGACGTCGCCTCGCAGCATATCAGCCGGTAATTCCTTTGTGCTGTCGTACAGAATCCACCCGCCAGACTGTACCTCCGCGATGTCCCGCTCGTAACTCTGCGGGTTCATGGCAACCATGAGTTGGAAATCGGGGCTCCGAGCTGTATACCCATCCTTGTTGACCCGGATCTCATACCACGTGGGGAGACCCTGGATGTTCGACGGGAAAACATTCTTCCCGGACACAGGGATGCCCATGCGAAACAGCGCCTGCAAAAGCAGGCCGTTCGCACTCGCGGACCCGGTTCCGTTGACCGTCGCAATCTTTAACGCGAAGTCGTTTACACCGGAGCTGCTGTCGTAGACCACGTACCGTGTCCTGCGTGAGGATTGATGAGATCGAATTCGAGCATGTCCCACGCGGCGGTTGGGCAACGCTCAGCGCACAACCCGCAGTGCACGCACAGGTCTTCGTCCTTCGCCATTATGCGCCCCGTCTGAGGCAGATCGTCTGAGACGTACAACGCCTGGTCGAGGTTCTCCGCCGGAGCCATGAGCCGAAGGCGTATCTCCGCCTCCTCGCCGTTTTCCGTCATGGTCAGACAACTGACCGGGCAGATATCGATGCACGCGTCACACTCGATGCACAGCTTCGCGGTGAAGTCGGTCTGGATATCACAATTCAGACAGCGTTGGACTTCTCGGGCCGTCTTCGGAATATCGAAACCGAGCTCGGCCTCGACGTGCATATCCATGAGGCGCTTCTCGAGATCCTCGTAACGCATTTCGGTGCGTTCGGCGGGGTTGTAGTCGTTTGAGTAGCGCCACTCGTGGAGTCCCATCTTCGTCGACACGAGGTTCATGCCATAGGGCGGTCGATCAGTGACGGACTCGCCCTGGCAGTGCTGATGCATAGAGATGGCAGCTTGATGCCCGTGCTCGACCGCCCAGATGATGTTCTCGGGGCCCCACGCGGCATCGCCACCCACGAACACACCCTCGCGGGTCGTCATGAAGGTGGCTCGGTCTACGACCGGCATGTCCCACTCGCCGAACTCGATGCCGATGTCACGTTCGATCCAAGGGAAGGCGTTGTCCTGCCCAATGGCGAGAATGACATCGTCAGCTTCGATGAACTTTTCGCCCGTCTTGGTGCTGACCAGCCGACCCTTCTCGTTCTCTTCCCACTCGACGAGATCGAACATCATGCCTTTCAGCTTACCGTCCTCGACGACGAAGCTGGCGGGAGAGTGATTCACGAGGATCTCGACCTTCTCCTCTTCCGCATCCTCCAGCTCCCAAGGAGAAGCCTTGAAATAGGGACGGGATTTACGGGCCATAACCTTCACGTCTTTACCTCCGACACGAAGCGAACTGCGGCAGCAGTCCATGGCCGTGTTACCCACGCCAATCACCAACACCTGCTCGCCGATCGAGTCGATATGCTCGAAGTGGAGCGACTCGAGCCATTCGATCCCGATATGAATGTTGGCGTCTGCTTCTTCCCGGCCCGGGATGTTCAGTTCTTTGCCTTTCGGGGCACCGGTGCCAACGAAGACCGCATCGAACTCATCCGTGTCCAAGAGGTCCTTGAGACTCTCGATGCGATGCTCATAGTGGATCTCTGCACCCATATCGAGGATGTAGTCGATCTCTTCTTCTAGCACCTTCACCGGCAGTCGGAACGACGGGATGTTCGTACGCATGAGCCCGCCAGCCTTAGGCAGGCCCTCGTAGATCACCACCTCGTATCCAAGCGGGAGAAGGTCGTTCGCCACCGTCAGCGACGCCGGCCCCGCGCCGACCAAGGCAACCCGCTTGCCATTCTTTTGGGCGGGAGCCGTCGGAATGAGGTGTTTCACCTCGTCGCGCAGATCCGCTGCGACCCGCTTCAGGCGACAGATCGCAACCGGCTCGTCTTCGACGCGTACTCGTCTACAGGCCGGCTCACAGGGTCGGTCACACGTACGCCCCAAAATGCCAGGGAAGACGTTCGACTTGCGGTTGAGCATGTACGACTCGGTGTACTTGCCGTCCGCAATGAGCCTGATGTACTCCGGCACATTAGTGTGCGCGGGACACGCCCACTGACAATCCACGACCCGGTGGTAGTATTGCGGATCCTGGGTATTGGTGGGTTGCATGCAGACTCCCTTTCTGGATGTTCGCGCCGACCGGGCGGCGCTTTGTCACCGGACCAGAGGCGGGGCCGATCCGAGCGACTTCACGGCGCGCTCTCGGCACAATGCTCATGGACCCACCTGCTGGCAAGCAGGTGCGGGGAGCCTAGGCTTGTTCCATCACCGCCCTAGTTGGCTTCGCACACGGTGTCCTCAAGGAATCTCACGTACGACAGCGACTCGTTCGCAGCATACACGTTGTAGAAATAGTAACGCGTGTTTTCACTAATGGCGGGCCTCCCTCCAGGATTCTCCGCCGCGAGACCGCCAATAAACATCCCGAGAACATCACCATACATGTAGTCGAGACAGAACCTGCGAGAACCATTCCCTCCCAATCGAAGATTTGGAAATAACCACTGAACACAAGAGACCCGAACCCCATCGTAATCCCCGCCGAGACCAGCACGATTACAAGTTCTATCCGCGTAAAGCCCTCCCGCCTGGTGGACAGGCTTGCGCACTGCGGCTTGGGGAAGGGTTCAGACAATCGGGATTCCTTGAACATTGAACATTGGGGCTATTAATCATCCTAAACTGTCCTGGCCGGGAAACGATCCCTTTTGATGGCTCACCCCGTTAGATGATTCGCCCGACGGAAAGCGGCCAGAGGGTCCGGTTAGCGTTACTTTGGGCTGGATCCATCCACTTGGAGTACCCCCGTGAAGAAACCTTTGTCCGTGCTGGTCATCGGAGTCCTGTTTGGGTTGGCCCTTCCGCTCGCTAGCCAAGAGCCGACCGAGCCAGCGAGAGCGTTTCAGTCGGGTGCCGTCGTCTCCGCTGGGGCGAAGGCGACCAGAATGCGCGGATCCATCACCACTATGATCGGCGGCGACGCAGCGGTGTATGTGACAAGGGCGACCTCTGTAGGGATCTCTGGATGGGCACTTATCGACCGGATCACGATCACCAGTGAGACCTTTGGGTCGGACCTCGCCCTGGACGTGGCCTATGGCGGACTGATGGTTGAGCACAAACCGAGCCCCCGAGAAGACAATTTTTGGGCGCTGCGCGTCTTGTTAGGCGCTGGGAACGCCACGGTGAGCCTGCCCCTGGTATCGACAGAGATCGCCGCCGACAATTTCGGGGTCGTTGAACCAGAAATCATAGCTGGCCTCAGCCTACTCACGTTCTTGAAAGCCAGCGCTCACGTGAGCTATCGGTTCGTGTACGGCGTGGAAGACCTCCCGCAGGTCACGGGAGGGCAGCTACGCGGCGTGGCCGCGTCTGTATCGTTCTCGGTAGGTCCTTTCTAGGCGCCGGAGCGTCAGGAAAGGCGACTGGCCAGAACCGACAGTTCCCGAGCGGCGACCGAAACCGCGGCCAGTCCAGGCGACTCCTCCGACTTCAGTTCGTCAGCGATATTCCTGAAGCGCTGGACGTCCCTGGAGCGGCGCTGGATCAGCTCCTGCGTCGAATCGGGCGTGTCGTTGCCCGAACTGACGATTGCTATCACCAGGGCGCGGTGAGCTCGTGACAGGTCTTCCGACAGCACCTGGGCCGCTCGCTGCTCCCACTGATCGTCTCCCGCCACCGCGAACGTGCTGCGTCGAAGCCACGGGATATCGAAAGCCTCAGATACTTCGTAATACACGCGGCCCGTCGTGAGCGTCTCCGACTGCATTTCTCGGCAGATATCCAGAATCTCCAAGAGTTGATCCAAGAATCGGAGTGTCATGAGCCGCTGCGAGAAGGCCTCGTCGGCGCCGACCTCGCGAATCTCCCCAACACGCGCTTCGAACAGGGTGCGGTCCTCGCCAGCGACAACGTCCCTGAAAGAATCTCGCAGGGTCGCGAGGCCCTCGATATTCTGATCGACGACCTCGGCCGGCGACACATCAGAATCCACGTTGGCGAGCATCCATCGGGTCGTCCGTTCGAGCACACGGGCCAGACCGAGGAGCCAACGGTACGTCACTCGGGAATTGGTGGCGGTCTGCTGCTTGGCCATCTCCGCAAGAAGAGCCCTGTGGTCCGCGAGACGCGAAGCCACCAACCATGCTCTGGCTACCTGCACCGACGTGCGACCCGTATCTCGCATCAATCGATTCACGAAGGTCGCACCCATCAGGTCGACCAAGTCGTTCGTGAACTGGCTGGCAATGATCTCCCGGCGTAGACGATGCGACTCGAGCTTGTCGTGTCCCGCCGCAATCGTCGCTGCCGGCGGGAAGTACCCGAGGAGATAACTCTCGGTGACCGGATCATCTGCCAATCCGCTCCGCAGCAGATCGCTCATCAGTGACATCTTCGTGTACGCGAGCAACACACAGAGTTCAGGACGGACCAACGCCTGGCCGCGTTCCCGCCGCTCCTGGAGCACGTCGACGGTGGGGAGGAACTCCGATTGTCGGTCCAGTGAGCCGCTTTTTTCAAGCGAGAACATGAGGTCCCGGAAGTCGTCTCCGGCTTCCGCAGCACGGAGTGCATCGAGAGAGATCCCCAGACTCTGAGTCCGGTTGTTCGTGAGCACTAGATCTGCAACGGCCTCAGTCAGTTCCTCAAGCAGGACGTTCCTTGCGTCCGCAGACATCTTCCCATCCGCGACCGCAGGCGCCAACAAGATCTTGAGGTTGACCTCGTGATCCGACATGTCGACGCCGCCCGAGTTGTCGAGAGCATCTGTATTGATGCGCCCGCCTCGAAGTGCGAACGCAATACGCGCTGCCTGTGTCAGGCCGAGGTTGCCGCCCTCACCCACGACCTCGCACCGCAGGTCCACCGAGTCGATACGAACCGTGTCGTTCGAAGGATCGCCTGCGTCCACGTGCGTTTCCGAGACGGACTTAACGTATGTCCCGATACCGCCGTTCCACAGCAATTCGACCGGTGCCTGGAGCACAGCTCGGATCAGCGACTCACCGTCCATCGCTTCCGTGCTTTCCGCGGAAAGTCCAAGCGCCTCAAGCGCTTGTGGCGTGAGTTCAACCTCCTTGGAGCCACGGGGCACAATCATGCCGCCCTCACTCAGGAGGGATTCATCATAGTCCTCCCAGCTCGAGCGACCCATTTCATAGACGCGCTTTCTTTCGGCAAAGGTCGACGCAGGATCCGGGTCCGGGTCGATAAAGATGTGCCGATGGTCGAACGCAGCGACGAGACGGATTTGCTCCGAGAGGAGCATTCCATTCCCGAAGACATCTCCACTCATGTCGCCAACCCCCACCACCGTGAACGGTTCAGACTGAATGTCTTTGCCACCTTCGCGGAAGTGGCGCCTCACGCATTCCCAGCCGCCACGCGCGGTGATGCCGACCACCTTATGGTCATATCCGTTCGATCCACCGGAAGCATAGGCGTCATCGAGCCAGAAATCGTACTCGGCTGAGATGGCGTTCGCGACGTCCGAGAAGGACGCAGTCCCTTTGTCCGCAGCAACGACGAGGTACGGATCGGACGGGTCGTACGCGACGATGCCCTCGGGGGTCACTGGCTTTCCGTCGACCAAATTGTCCGTCAGGTCGAGCAGTCCGCGCTGGAGCGTACGGTACTGATCTCGGCCCTCAGCAACGCGCTCTTCCGGGTCCACCGGGACCACACGCGTCACGAAGCCACCCTTTGAGCCGCCTGGCACAATGACGGCGTTCTTCACCATCTGGGTCTTCACCAACCCGAGGACCTCAGTGCGGAAGTCGTCCGGCCGGTCGCTCCAACGGATCCCACCACGGGCGACCTTCGCGCCCCGGAGGTGCACTCCCTCCATGCGAGCAGAGTGGACCCACACCTCGAAGACGAGGCGTGTCTTACTAAGGAACTCTAAATCCCGACAAGAGAACTTGTAGGAGATGTAGGGCACACCACCGGACCGGAACGTCGGGGCCTCTCCACCGTGGCGGAAGTAGTTCGTTCTCAAAGTCGCTGTGATGAGCTCTTCGAGGCGCCGGAGGGCTCGATCGTCAGCAAGCGCTGCTACGCTCCTAAGCGATCCGTGGAAGGCCGTCCGAATGTCGTCGACAGCGGAAAGACGGTCCGCCTTCGAGGCTTCCAACTCGGGATCGAACTTCGTCGCATAGAGTTCGAATAATTCGCGCGCGATTCCGGGGTACTGCACCAAGGCAGACTGAAGCGAGTTACGACTGGGAACCGCTCCAATCTGGAAGGCATATTCGGCATATCCACGCAACACATCGACTTCTCTCCACCGCAGACCCGCACTGACGACAAGAGAATTGAGTGGGTCACTCAGTGCCTCACCCGACCGCACCGCCAACACCGTCTCGGACAGGATCTCTCCGCAATGGTCCACGTCGAGAAGTCGCTTCTCGCCGTCCTGTACCGCGAACACGTAGACGGTCGCACGCCCCACGTCACCGTCCAGGTCGAAGGGCTTCACCGCCAATACCCTTAAGCCGGCGTCCTCCAAGATGGGCATGAAGTCCGACAGGACAAGTCGCTCTTCCCGCAGATAAACCTTGAGCTCAGTCGCGTCTTCAGCGCCCGCAACCGGGACATCGCCTCCTTGGTTGGCGAAAGCGATCGAGATCCTCTTCCCCTTAGCAGCCATGTCCTCGAGCTCGAGGATATCCCTCACGGCGATCTCGGAATCAGTGGCTGCCTGGTACTCGGCTGAGAATGCGCTGCCATATAGGGCCGAGAATCGGCGGGCATCGTCGGCGGACTCGAGCACGGCCTCCAGGCCGTCTTCGATGCGATCTATCCACGTACGAATGATGCGGGCCACGCGCGCCTCAAGCGCGGTCGGATCGAGCCCTTCCAATTGGTCCGCGGTGGCCCCGATGTAGAAGTGCAGCCGAGCCTGATCACCCTCCCCGAGGGCGAGATGGTAATTGAGGATTTCTTCATCGAAGAGATCTACCAGGGACGCTTCGATAGACTTCCGTACGTCGCCGGAAAAACGGTCCTTGGGCAAGATGACCATGACCGCGACCCCACGCCGAAGCGGATCACCGCGAAGTGTCACACGTACACCCGACGTGTGATACGCCGTCAGGACCGTCCGAATATCATCCCCGATCTCTTCGGCCGAAGTCAGGAACAACTCCTCCTTCGGCAGGGAATTGAAGATCGTGAAGATCTCTTTGTAGTCGTGGGAGCCTTCGGCCGCGCCCGCATGCTCGATGATCTGGCCGAGCTTCTCCCGCAGGATCGGGATGTTCTCCGCATCCTCCGAATACGCCCGCGACGTGAACAAACCAACGAAGCGGTGCTCACCAACGACCGCCCCGTCCGCACCTAGCTTCTTCAGCCCGATGTAGTCCATGCGCACACGGCGGTGCACGGTGGACTCGGCGTTGGTCTTACTGATGATCAGCACAGGGCCGCGCTCAGCGAGATCCTGCATCTCCGGCAGTAGTTCGGTCATCGGAACCGGCTTGGCGAAACGCGACCGACCCTCGTCGCGCAAGATACCGAGGCCGGAGCCCGGCTCGACTGCCACGCTACGCCCACCGCCGACGTCGACCATGTCGTAGCCCCGGTAGCCGAGAAACACGAAGCCGCCGTCCCGAAGCCAGCGCATGAAGTCTTGGATTTCCGCGAGCTCTGCACCGCGACCCGGCAGGGCTTTCCGGTTCTCGGCGAGTTCGGCGACAACCGCGTTTACCGAATCGATCATCGGCGCGAAATCATCCGTCGCGCGAACGACGTCCTGCAGCCCCGAAGCCACACCCTCGCGAATCGCCTCCAGCCTCTCGGGATCGGTTACGCGGGTGACCTCACAGTGGACCAAGGACTCCGGGCTTCCTTCAAGCCCAGGCTTCTTCGCGGACACGAATCGCTTGTCAGCATCTCGTTCGACATCGAACTGCGGATAGACGATGGAGGAGATCGAGAGCCCTTCGGCGTGCAAATATTCCCGAATCGTGTCGACGATGAACGGGCGTTCGCTGACGTTCGTCCGGAGCACCGTAACCGGGGCTTCCCAACCCTCGACGGCCTGGCTCGGGTTGGTGACCGAAACATCGACGCGGTCCCCGATCGAAGCCTCCATGAAGCTGAGAGCGCCGAGAGCCATTCGTGCTAGGCTGTCAGGATCGCGCTCGCTCAGGAGCTCGGGTGGGGCCTTCGACAGGAGGGTCTCCGCAAATCCAACGGCCGGACCTGAGTCGTCCAAGATCTGTGAAAGACGGTCGCAGACTTCAGAAATTTTGGGAGATTCGGTGCGGCCTGGGCGGGCCGATTCCGTAGTGTCGCTCATCAGGACTGGGCAGTGCAGCGGGGCACGTGGCGGAGCGGGAACGTTACAGGGTCAAGGATACCCGCGAAGGCAGAAGGTGGGAACCCAAAAAAACGGCCCCATTTGCGAATTCCATGAGGCCTCAACTTCCTCTAGCTTCCCCTATGCGTTTCGTCCACGTCGCCGACGTCCACCTAGACACGTCGTTCTCAGGCCGCTCACCGGCAGTCCGACGTCGATTGCGCGAAGCGTCGAGAGATGCGTTCCGCCGAGCTGTCGACCTCGCAATTCGTGAAGACGTCCACGCTCTTCTGATCGCAGGAGACCTCTTCGACGGCGATCGCCTTTCGTTCGAGACTGAGCGCTTCCTGCTCGACCAGGTTCACCGGCTCGAGGCACACCACATCACTGTGGTCTACGCCACCGGCAATCACGACCCTGGCTCACAAGCAACTGGGCCGCGACAACTCGACTGGCCGTCGAACGTCCACGTCGCCTTCGATGACACGCCCAAGCGCATTCGTATCGACGGGAGCGACGGCCTTCCCGTCGGATACGTGACCGCCATCGGCCATGAAACAGACCGCGAAACACGGGACCTGTCACGACTCATGCCGAGACCTGACGGCGAGCTCCCCGAGGTCGCCTTGTTGCACACCCAGGTGCACTCGACTCCTGGAGCCGAGGATCACCACGCCTATGCGCCGTCCGAACTCTCCTATTTGATTCGGGCCGGTTACGACTATTGGGCGCTGGGGCACGTACACATCCGACAGGAATTGTCCCTCGATCCACCCATCGTGTATGCCGGGAGCCTCATTGGGCGCAGGCACACTGACACCGGTGCGCGGGGCGCGCGGCTTGTCGACATGGGAGATCGAGACGCCGTTGCGCTGTCCTTCCGGCCGGTAGCACCGGTCCGATGGGACACGATCTCGGTCGATCATCTAGAAGATGCCACCTCCCTGGACCGTCTCGAGCGGCTCGTCGAAAGTGCGTGGCGTTCGGCACGGGACGCAGAGGCCAACGGGACCGCGGTCGAGTGGATGGTCCGGGTGCAGCTCGTGGGGCCGTGCCCATTGTGGCGAGACCTGTCTGCTCAGGAGAACGTTCGGATCCTCGAACACGAGCTGACGGACATGTTGGGTGTTCTCGACGTTTCGGTGATCGCGGATCGGGTCCACCCACTCGTTCCAGTGGAAGAGCATCGGGTTCGGGGAGACGTCCTGGGGGCGAGCTTACGCCTGGCCGAGGCTATCAGGCGCGGGGAAACGCGGCTGGACGAACTCGACCCCGCTGCACTCGCGGGTGTGGCCGGAGATGACCCGGCCTTGGTCGATGCCTATGTACGAGACCTGCTCACGGATACGGACGGAGAGCTCGCATCCCGGCTCTTGGGTTCGGAAGCGGACCGTTCGTGAAGATCGAACGGATACGCATCGACGCCTTTGGCCGCTTTTCGGATTTCGATTCTGGGGCGGAGCCTCTCCAGGGCCTCAACGTCGTCCTGGGCCCCAACGAGGCCGGGAAGTCGACCCTCTTCCACTTCCTGACCACCATGATGTACGGGTTCCAGCCAGCGTCACGCGAGGCCAATCCCTACTCCCCATGGGATGGTCTGGATGCAAGCGGGAGTCTCCGCATCAGCCTGGAGAGCAGCGGCTGCGCGGAGATTGAGCGCCAACTTCGCTCACAGCCGTCCGGAAAGATGACATTCGAGGGTACGACCGAAGAACTCCGCAATCGCGCGCTTCCTTGGGTGGAAGCCGTGCCTCGGTCCGTCTTCAGCCAGGTCTTCGCAGTCACACTTGGAGATTTGGCGGGCTTGGACGCCGAGACCTGGGCGGGCATCCAGGACCGTCTGCTCGGCGCAATGGGGGCGAGCGATATTCTTCCCGCACGCACCGTCGCTGGAGAGCTAGAGCACGAGGCCGGCGCGATTTGGCGCCCGCACCGACGAGGAAACCAACGGGTGCGGGATCTCCAGGAAGAGATCGGAAAACTCCGAATACGGCGCCGCGACGCGGCAGATCGCGACCGTGACGTCCGTCACCTCGTCGGTGACTTGGAGAGCAGTCGTGGTCGCCTTACTGAGGCGAAAGAGGAGCGCGAACGACAGCGGGTGGCTCTTGAACGAGTCGAGATCCTCACGCCGATTCGAGCGCGCCTGGTCAGGATCGACGAATTGCGTGCGGCGGCTGGGCCGATCGCGAGCGTGGAAGGACTGCCGGCATCGCCGGAAGACGAAGTCGCTTCAATGGACCGCGAGCTCGCTCGGCTGAATGAACAGCTCGAAGCCCTCCTCTCGGACTCGCCTTCTCTTCGCGACACCGACACTCCAGACGATGAAAACTCCCGTCGGGTACTTTCACGCGCTGAAGAGATCACGGCGCTCGGGGCGAAGGGTGCTGGGAGCCTTACAGACCGAGCACGCTCGGCATCGCTCGAACTGGACTTGCTCGAGATCGAAAGACAACTCGATCAGCATGCCGCAACGGTTCTCGAGGGACCATGGCGACAACTTCCAAGAGGGGCGCTCGCATCCCTTCCCATGGAGGACTTCAGACAAGCGGTCCGGGATCTACGGTCTGCCCGAGACAATCGGAGGATTCTAGAGGCCTCGGCCGGGCACTCCTCCGGTTCCACACCTCCAGGACCGTCGGGCCGGCTTGCGGTGGGCGCAGCAGTGCTCGGGGCCACCGGACTCATCGCCGGCTCCTTCCTGGACCTACCCGCGCTTGTGGCCGTCGGCGGCGGTGGGGTGGCACTCACGGCCACACTATGGTTCCAGGGACGCCAGAAGACGGCGGAGAGCGCCAATCCTGACGAAGCTGCGGAACGCGCAGTCGCGAACGAACGATCTGCAGGCGACCGAGCACGTGGCCTGATGCAGGAACTGCCCATCAGGGCCGAGCTTCTCGGCCAACCCGACGAGCTGCTGGTGGCAGGCCTGGACAAATTGCAGGGCCTGCTGCGCGACCACGAACGGCGCACCTCCGAACTCCGTGACACCACCAACCGTATACAGGCGCTCGAAACAGAGGCCCAGGCACTCGCAGCCAGCCTCGGGTTCGATTCGACGCTGACCTTGGATGTCTTACTGCAACTCTTCGAGAGCGAGGTCCGCAGGGCGGAGCGAGCTACCGAAGTCGCTTCCCAATCCGAACGCGAATTGGCTCGCCTAGGACGCGACCGCGGGCGTATGGAGGCGGACATTCAGGCGCTCGCACTCCGTCGGGAGACGCTGGTCGGACGGCTTACCGAGCTCGGCAAGGGTGACTTGCGACGAGGCTTTCAGGACGCCGAAGCAGCCCTGCAAGGACATCAGCGCGCGGACCAATTGGAGGCGGAACTCGAATCCGCTCACCCCGACTTGGACGCGATCAGGGACCGAATCATCGCGGCAGAATCGTCCAGCGAATCATGGACCGTTACAGACGACGATCTCGCTCGACGCAGAGTTGCGCTCCAACGTCTTGGGGATGAGATCGAGGACACAGCCGCCCGGGCCGAAGCGCTGGATCGGGATCTTGTCCACTCCCGCGGCCAAGAGACGGTAGACACCGTCGATGGTGAGATTGCCACACTCACCGACGAAGAGACCCGACAAGTACGTGAACGCGATCGCAAATGGGTTCTCGCGCAACTACTCCGAGAGGCGGACCGGAGCTTTCGTGAGGAACACCAGCCCGACCTCATTCGCCGTGCTGGCAAATATCTCAGCCACCTGACCGGCGGCCGGTATGACCGGATCTTGGTGGATGAAACAAGCACCGGGGACATCTTCCGAGTCACGGGGCCCGACCTACAGCAGCCCATGCCACTCACCCCGCCCATCTCCACAGGCACACTTGAGCAGGCGTACCTCTCACTGCGGCTCGCCATCGTGGATCACCTGGACAAGGGTGGCGAACGACTCCCGTTGTTCATCGATGAGGCCTTCGTCAACTGGGACCCCGAGCGACGTGACCGCGGCATGGCAGTTCTCACGAGCGTCTCTCGTACACGACAGGTTTTCGTCTTCACGTGTCACCCCAACGTCGCGTCTGCGCTCGGAAGCGCGGGGGCTCGTGTTCTCGAGCTCGATCGCGACTCGTGAACGGGTTCGAGCTCCCCCTCCACGTAGAAACCCACGGGCCTGACCCCGCAGCTGACATCGAAGTCGTCGTGTTGATTCACGGCTACGGTGGCTCTGCCTACAGTTGGCGATACTGGGTGCCCCACCTCGCGCGGCGAGCCCACGTCGTCCTCGTCGACCTGAAGGGATTCGGCTCCGCGCCAAAACCCGACGACGGTCAATACAGCCCCGAAGACCAGGCTGAGTTGGTGTACCGCATGATCGTTCAGCGGGACCTGAAGCGAGTGACCCTGATGGGTCATTCGCTCGGTGGAGGAGTAGCGCTCCTGACCGCGCTGCGCTTACTGGACGAAAAAAAGGATCGTCTTGCTCGGATGGTACTCGTCGCCGCAGCTGCTTATCCGCAACGTCTCCCGCCCTTCGTGACTCTCGCGCGTTACAGGCGGACGTGTCTCGCGGCCTTCCGGTTGCTGGGACCCACGCGGGTCATTCGCTGGGTTTTGCGATCGATCGTATTCGACGCGGACTCGATTACGGAGAGCCAGGTACAGGCCTACGCCGAGCCTCTCTACGAGGCGGATGCCCGTCGCGCGCTTATCGACGTGGCACTCCGAATCGTCCCGGAATCGATCGACGACATCATCCCGCGGTTCCGCGAGATCAAGGTGCCGGTCCTGCTATTATGGGGTGCGCATGACCGAGTGGTCCCCGTTTCCGTGGGGGAACGCCTCAAGGCCGAGCTCACCGATTCGAGGCTCCACATCTTCGGTTCCTGCGGACACCTCCCTCCCGAAGAGCTCCCACAAGACACGTGGGAGCTTACGGAGGCGTTCATGTGGGGACTCGACGATGAAAGCTCCCGAGAGGACCAGACAGTTGCATAGAGTCAGCAGACATGGGATCGTCCGAGTGCCTCCGCCTCCGCCGCTACCGTCGTGTAAATGATCAGCGCCCCCATACCGGAACGCCGCCCAGACGCGCTTAGAATTCTTCTGGTCGCGGGTACAGTGGAACTTGCCTTGCTCGCCACCTTGGGGTGGTGGGACGGAGCCACGTTCCCGTGGATGGGCCTCGTCTTGTTCGGAGGTGCTTTCCTTGCCTACGCCTATGCCGCAGGACACATCCTGGAGGCTGAGGGAGGGCACATGACGATCTGGGTCTTCGCGATCCTGATGCGTATCGCTCTGCTCCCCCTAATCCCTGAACTCTCAGAGGACGTGTACCGCTATCTGTGGGACGGCGAGGTCCAACTCGCTGGCATCAACCCATATCGCCACGCTCCGACAGCCTCTGAACTGGCGGGAATCCACACCGCCAACCAGGCATTGATCACGAACCCGGGCCTTCACACGATCTCTCCACCGTTCGCTCAGATCTTCTTTGCAGCAATCGCGGCGATAGGTGGGGCGATCTTCCAGGCGAAACTCCTATGGCTCGGCCTGGACCTCGGCACAGGTTGGCTTGTGGGCAGAGTGGCAATGATCACGGGCCGCAGCCGCAGGCTCACACAACTTCTCTATCTGTGGTCTCCTCTCCTGCTGGTTGAAGTCGCCTGGAACGCGAACCTCGCGCCCTTGGGCCTCTTTGCCTTGGTGCTCGTCGTGCTCCTCGCACGAGTCCCAGGAAGCGCCGGGGTGGCAACCGGACTGGCGAGTTTGACCGGACTTGTGCCATTGGCCGCTGCTCCGATACTCACGCGCCGACTGGGCTCGAAGTATGCCATCGGCCTTTTCGCAGGAACGGCGGTGATCGCCGCCCCCTACGCCATGGCAGGACGGGAGTACGCTCTCTCGTTATCGACCTTCATTCAGAGTTGGTCGTCCATGCGAGGTGGGTATGCGCTCTTCGAAGCCGCAATCCCGGGAACCCTCGGTCCCCGGTACGCGGTCGGCCTCATGCTCTTGGGGGTTATGGCTTGGTGCGTCCATCAGCGATATCGGCCAGAACGAGCGCTGCTTTGGATGATCGGAGCGTGTCTTATCCTGGCCCCCGGATTCGAACCGGCCTACGCACTCTGGATCCTACCCTTCGCGGCCCTGCGCGCGAACAAGACATGGCTCCTGTTCACTGGCGTCGCGTTCTTCGCTTACGCCGGCGTCAGCACATTCGAAGGTGTCATGGTGAACACCGAGCCTGTCTGGGCTCAATTGCTGCTGTGGACCCCATTCCTGATCCTGCTCACGCTAGACGCGGCGCGGTTGTGGCAGGAACGCGTGCCGCCGCCGAAACCGCGGTCCAACCCCGCCTAAGAAAACCGCGCGCCTCGATCTCGCCGTTCCGCGCGGCCGCCCCAATGTGCTCCGCGGCCCGGAAAGCGAGCGCCTGGATTGTCATCGTCGGCTGGCCCCAACCCAATGTCACCAGGCTACTGCCGTCGCCAAGAAAAAGGTTCGGCACGTCGTGTGCGCGACGGTACCGATCCACCACGGAACGTAGACACATCGTTGCCCATTCAGGCGGTACCGAGCAGATGAGCAGCGCTTGTGGACGGTGCCACCGGCGCCTTCGTGACCTTACTCGGCCACCGCGGCTTCGAGGAACGGGATACGATCTTGAATTCGCTCAGGTCGAGTCGCTCATCGCCGGGGAGGGTCGACCTGACATGACCGGCCTAGATCGCGTCCGACAGGGACGTAAACGTGAAGTCCCGCACCTTGAGCGGCGGCACCACAACCGAGTTGGTCAGCCCCGACGACTCACCAGACGAGATCCGAACCGGCTCACCCATCATCTCGATGTTGTTGAGCATGAAGATCGGGGACTCATTCCAACGGAAGTTCTTTACCGGATGACTGATTTCGCCGTTCTCGATGAGGAACGTCCCGTCGCGGGTCAGGCCCGTGTAGAGGATCGTCCTGGGGTCGACACCGCGGATGTACCAGAAGCGTGTGAGAAGCAGTCCGCGTTCGGTCGAGCGGATCATCTCGTCCACCGAGGAATTGCCACCGGCCATGTACCAGCCCGACGGGAACCCCGTAGGCTCCACACCCTGCCGGTCTGCCCAGTACCGAGAGTAGTTCAGGTTCTGGAGCTTGCCGTCCTCGACCCACGTCATGGGTTTGTTGGCCAGACCCTGACCGTCGAACGGAGTCGACAGAATCCGAGGATCCATAGGATCCGAGTGGATGTTCACACGGCTGTCCACAAACTGCTCACCTAGCTTCGTGCCGCCACCCGCCTTGCTGAAGAACGACCGTCCTTCGTCCGCGTTCCGGGCGCTCGTCTGATTCATCATCAGGTTGACCATATTGCCGACCGTGGTCGGCTCCATGACGACCGTCCACCGACCCGGCTCGACCGCACGTGGCTGACGCGAACGCATCGCCTTCTCAACCGCGACCGCACCCAGTGCGCGGGTATCGAGATCGTCGAAGTCGTGCGCGCTCGTCCCGGCCCAGCCAGAGCCCGTCCCGTCAGGCGTACGAACCGTCGTGGTGAAGTTCACGCGCGTGTTCGTGCCGTACGCGAAGAGGCCGTTGCTGGTAGCAACCGCGGTGCTCGCCGCTTGATGAATCAAGAAGCCAGTCGAGATCAGATTCCGAGAAGCCGCCTGCTCGGTGACTGCGGCGATCGCCTGCGCTCGCCGCTCTGGAGCGAGTTCGCCCGTCGACTCGAAGTAGGGCGCCGAATCTGGGTACGTCTGCTGGCTGAGCTCACCCATGTATTCCTCGTTCTCAGGAACGAGGCGAGCCAGCGCTTCACTCGTCTCCACGACCCGGCGCAGCGCGTCGTCCGTGAAGATGTTCGTAGTAGCAGAAGCCACCTTGGTGCCGAGCGCGCTCGAAATGGACAGCGTCGCGTTCGTCGCATCACCGGAGGTGCTCATCTGGTTCTGTGCGAAGCGCGTGTTACCGGTGTCCGAGCTGCTCAGATTCACCCGAGCCTGGTCGGCACTTGAGAACGAAAGCGCCCTCTCGGCAATCCGCTGGGCCTCTTCTCGTGAAATGAAGTTCGCCATGGGTCAAGCCCTCCGGCCGGTGTTGATGATCGTGATGTCACGGTGCCGCGTCGTCGGGCAACCGTGTGAAATCGAGTTCGACTGGGCTGGCTGGCCTTTCGCGTCGCCGAAGGCGCCCGCCATGAGATACGTGCTCTCGCCACCAATCAGGTCCATCGCGTTCCAGAATTCTGGTGTACGGATCTGATACGCGACGTCCTTCAGCATACCCGTGATCTCACCGTTCTTGATCTCGTAGTACGTCTGGCCGCCGAACTGAGCGTTGTAGCGCTGCTGGTCGATGGAGAACGAGCCGCTGCCGTCAATGAGAATGCCGTTCTCGACCCCGTCGATGAGCTCTTCTTCGGAGACGTCGCGTTCCGGATGCGGCATCAGGTTCACATTCGGCATGCGCTGGAACTGGGTCACTTCCCACGACTGACCGTACGAGTTTCCGTGGGACCGCATGGGCTTGCCCTGCGATGCATACCAGTCGGAGAGCCACGGAGCCTGCTCCCTTGTGGTCTGCAGGTCGTTCAGGATTCCATCCTTCACGATCAGGTATTCCTCGGGCTTCACGCCTTCGTCGTCCCAACCCACCGTGGACAGTGCCCCAGGTGTGCTGCGCTCCCCCTGGATGTTCATGATGTCCGGGCCATATCGGAACGAACCCAGGAAGTCTTCTGGGTTGGAAATGAACGACGTGCCCGCGTAGTTCGCTTCGAAGCCCATGATCCGATCCAACTCGGTCGGGTGCGCAATCGCTTCGTGGATGGTCAGCCACAGGTGCGACGGCCGCAGCACGAGGTCGTACCGACCCGGCTGAACCGGCGTGGCAGACAGCTTCTGTACCGCGTCCTCGGCCCAGCGCGGCGCGTTCCCCACGAGGTCCGAGGCGAGGATATGCTCGTAGCCCACGCCCTTGGGCATCACGTCCGTGCTGCTGCGAGACTGGAAGTCCGACCGGTCCGCTGAGACTGCCGTGGTGTTCACACCACCCGCAGCCTTGTAGATGGTCTGATCGGTAATCACACCTTCAGTCGATGCGAAGAACTTCTCTTCGCGCAGGAACGACATGTTCGAGCTGGCGAAGGCGATGCCTGAAACAGACATGGCCGCCTGATTGGCCTCGAGCAGTAGCGCGACCTTGTCTTCGATGGGGATGTCGAATGGCTCGATCTCAACCGGACTGCGCCACTCACCACGGCCGGTCCAGTCCAGCGGGGCGAGTTCGACCGGACGGCGCTGCGCCGCACGGTTCGCTCGAGCCTGAGCGACGGCGACCTGGGCTACTCGAGCCACTTCGTCCGTACTGACGTCGCGAGAAGCGGCGAAGCCCCACGTCCCGTCCACGAGCACACGGATGCCGAAGCCTGACGTCTCGGAGTCCCTCACGCCGGTCACGATGGCCTCGCGCGTACTCATGCGCTGGGTGCGATTCGTAGAGATGCGGATGTCGGCGTAGTCGGCCCCAGCCATCTGCGCTGCATTGAGCGCGGCCATGGCCATGGCTTCACGATCCTGCGCGATGCCTGCCCCGAACGTCGACGCCGAGAGCACGCCGTGCCTGAGGTCGCTGTTCCCGACGAGCCCCAGACCCGCGGCGGCTACCGCTGAGTGCCGAACGAATTCCCTGCGTTTCATGACCCCTCCCAAGTGTTTCTCGACCGGCGGTCCGGTCCGGACGCGGCGAGCAATGTGCCGCGCCGCCGCCGAGCCAGCAACGGTTCCGGCTCGCACTCGCTCGGGCTCATCTTGAACGCTCTAGCAGAGCGCCGTCCGTGCCCCGGAGACCGTCACCCACTCCGGGCCGTATTGATCACCGTCACGTCCCGGAAGCGCGTGGCCGGGCAGCCATGGGACACCGCGTTCGCCTGCCCTGGCTGACCCTTCCCGTCACCAAAGGTCCCGCCCAGCTGGTACGTGCTCGGCCCACCGATCTGGTCCATCGAGTTCCAGAACTCCGGCGTGCGGATCTGATACGAGACGTCTTTGAGCATGCCCTCGACTTTGCCATCGCGGATCTCGTAGAACACCTGACCGCCGAATTGCGCGTTGTAGCGCTGTTGATCGATCGAATACGACCCACGGCCTTCGATCATGATGCCCTTGTCGACCTCGCCGATCAGCTCATCGAGAGACACGTCCCGTTCCTGATTCGGCATGAGGTTCGTGTTCGGCATACGCTGGAATTGCACGTCGGCCCACGACTGCGAATACGAGTTGCCGTGTGAGCGCACCTCGCGTCCCTGGGACCGATACCAGTCGGCGAGCCACGGCGCCTGCTCACGGGTGGTCTGTAAATCGTTCAGCAGGCCGTCCTTCACAATGAAGTACTCCTCCGGCCGCACGCCTTCATCGTCCCAACCCACTGTGGCGAGTCCGCCGGGTGCAGATCGTTCACCTTGGATCTGCATGAATTCCGGGCCGTAGCGGAAGGATCCCAGGTAGTCCTCCACCGGATAGATGAACGACGTCCCTGCGTAGTTCGCTTCAAACCCCTGGATGCGATCGAGCTCCGTGGGGTGAGCGATCGACTCGTGTAGCGTCAGAAACAGGTGACTCGGGAGAAGGACTAGGTCCCACTTCCCTGGGTCGACCGACTTGGCGGACAGCTTCTGAACGGCCTCCTCGGCCCACAGCGAGGCATTCCCTACCAGATCCGCGTCGCGGACGTATTCATACCCGAGACCCATCGGCTGAAGTGGTGTGGACTGGCGCGACTGGAAGTCACCGCCATCGCCCACCGCTGAGACCGTGAGCACCGGCCAGCAACGATAGATTGTCTGGTTCGTGATGATGCCGTCGGTAGAGGCAAAGAACTTCTCCTCCCGGATGAAGCTCATGCGAGACGAAGCAAAGCCGGCGCCAGGCACCTGCGTGGCCGCCGCGTTGGCACGCAGGAGGAGGTCCACCTTGTCTTCGATCGATACCGAAAAGGGATCGATCTCGATGGGGCTCCTCCACTCTCCTTCTTCAGCCGGACCAATCGAGGCCAACTCGACCGGACGCCGCTGCGCCGCCCGATTCGCCCGCGCCTGGGCTACGGCCTTCCGCGCCGTCTCCTCCGCAGCATCGTTCGTCTGGATCCTCGTCGCGGCGAAGCCCCACGTGCCATCGACGAGGACGCGCACACCCACACCGGACGTCTCACTGTCGGAGAGACCCGTCACGAGTTGCTCCCGTGTGCTGACGTTCTGGCTGCGGTTCGTGCTCACCCGGACATCTGCGTAACTGGCTCCAGCGCGCGTTGCTGCATCTAGGGCAGCACTAGCGATGTCTCTGTTGTATGGGTCGCCGACGCTTGGCCGAACCCAACCATGGAGCGCTCTTGGAGCGAGAGCGATCCCCGCTGCAGCTGCGCTTCCGGTAACAATGAAGTCTCTGCGTTTCATGTCGCTTCCTGGTCTGGTCCTCGATCCGGCCGGAAGGCGATTGTGGAGCGCGGTGGGACGAGCGGCAAGCCCGTGCCTCCTAAGACAGCCCCTCCATGCGCCGGACGGCCCACCCAAGAAGGGCGACGGCCGAGAGCAAGAGAAAAACCGGAAGTCGCCATGGCGTCGATCCGCCAATGGTCGGCCCGGTCACATCATCGAGACCCGAGCGCCCCAATATTACGATTTCTCCACCGGCGCCCCCCATTTCGAGAGCCGCATCGACCCAAGAACTTCGCCCCGTAGCCGACACTGTCCTGAGCCCGGCGTCGAGGCCTCCTCCGAACGTAAAAGTGCCAACGCTCGTGGGGACGAACCGCATGACACCCACAGAGTCGGAGCCGCGCACGACTTCTAGTCGGCCTACCGGGGGGCCGCGTTCCGCTGAGACCGTAACGGTGTCTGGAACCTCCCCGTCGATCCTTCCCGCCCAGGCCCCATGCGGGACAGAGGCCGGACCTGAGACATATCGGTCACCACGAATCCCACTCGCCAGCCATTCGACCACGGACTCCCAGTACGCCGCGTGCTCGGCGCCCAAACCAGCCTCGAGAACAAAGGGCCACGTCTCGACACCTGACCGGAAGATTCTCCCTCTACCGAGCCACTCGACCGTGGACAGCGTGGCTTCTGGCTCACCAACCAGGAACGCCACAGCCTCGGTGCCCGCTGTCAACGGAGTCGTCCTTACAACCAGCTTGAGATCTGTACTCGGGAGGGGGACGATTTCGGCAGGTCCGCTCCACACAAGATCGTCCGCTCCGGCGACTCGTTGGGTGACAGACCCACCATCAGCCAGGCTTTCTTCGATGATCAGGAGGCCGCCACCAAAGTCCTTCACCCATCGACGCACCAGTTCCGTGGACATTCCAGGCACGGACCCAACGAGGACGAGCACATCAAAGTCCGCCAACTCCGCTAGGGTCGTGGGGACCACCGCGTCTTCCGAGCCCAACGATAGGCCCCGGCCGATGTCGGACCATGTGGCGACATGCCCCCCGCCCGCCTCGAGAGCTCGCAATACGGCTCGCATTTCCCAGCTTGGTGATCCGGACAGAACGAGAGACGCAACGGGCGATTCCGGCCGGGTCCAGGACGCCGCGGCGACGGAGTCCGCGCCCATCGTAACGATCCACTGGTTCGGTCCCGCGCGGCTGGGCTCGATGGCAACTGTGGCGACCACAACACCTTCGTCTCCGATACTGACGGTGACCGTGTCACCTACCCCGGAACCATCGCGGACAATCACCGGCACATCTGTGCCCCCAGGCGCTCGCACGGTGAGCGTGAGCGCACTCCTCCGCTTGGCGATCGTGACCACCGGGACAGTCACTTCGAGCGCTGGAGGGACGCCTGGCACCACGAGACTCACGGCGCGGCCCCGAGCAGCGGCACCGCGCAGAAGACGGCTCACTCCATGGGAAGGAGGGATCGAGTCGGCGAAAACGATGCCCGCGGCGGGACGGCTAGCGAGCGCGGTCGCGAGCTCCGCGACCGAGGCCGCAGCCGTCACACGGACGACCTCCTCACCCGACCGCTCGTCGCCCACACCCCATACCAGCAAGGCTAGGAGTCCGACGCCCAGCGTCGCACGCGCACTCTGCCACACGACGCTCACGACTCCGCGACCCGGGCAGTCATCGAGAAAGTACGTACATCAGGATGTTCACCCCAAAGCGCGTGTTGTCGACGGCGAGGAAGCGTTTGTTGTCCGAGTGATAACTCCACTCCGACGAGTAATCCTTGTTGGAATAGAGCACGCCAATGCGGCCATCGACCTCGACCTGAAAGAGCTCACGGTGGATCAGGCCATCGCCCCAGCCGCTGAGTTCATGGCCGGTGATCGGCGGGCCATCCTCGAACTCAAAAAAAGTCGAATACAACTCATGCTCAGCGGGAATGGGTTTCAGATTGTCGGCTCCGAACAGGCGACCAATCTCCTCGACAACAGATCTGTTGAAGGCACCGTCGATGTCGTGGTTGTGATCATCGATGAACAACAGTCCACCACGCGTCACGAAGTCGACGAGGTTGCGACCCTCGGCCTCGCTGAAGAAGACCGGGAGGTGACCGGTCAAGTAGAGGAACGGGTACTGGAAGACTTCCGGAGCAGCCAAGTCGACGATGACCCCTTCGGGGGCCACCGCAACATCCGTGTACTGGGCGAGAGAGTGGATCAGATTAGCCGGAACCAGAGGCGCCGAGTCCCAATCTCCCGACGCATACTGCACGGTGGCGAACACGAACGGTTCGGACTGCGTCAGCGAGTCCTCTTCCAACCGGAACGAGCCGCCCTCACGCCGGACGTACCGCGCAGCCGCGAACGACCTCGGTGGGCCACCTCCCATCGTGCTCATGCGGGACGGCGTGGAGCGAAGCAGGCGCAACGCCCCCAGTAGGTGCGTGCGCACTCCGACGCCGTCTCCTACGTCTGCCCTGCCTGCCGCAGCTACCAGAGCCTCGCTCGCCGCCCTGCCACCATTACCCTCGAGCAGATCCAGTGCGAGACCGGAGATCGCCAGCGAAGCCATACGTCCCACGGACGGCTCGGGAGCGGCGAGTAGTGCGTCGATCTCCCCAATGACGTTCCCAGCCACCATCGGATCACGCTCGACGACTGCACGAGCCCCCGGCACGACATCATCTACATCCCCTGATCCACGTACCGCCGGTACATCGATCGGGGCTACAGCCACCCTGCCCCGTGCAAAGATCCTCTCCGACTCACGCAAACGTTGGAGCTCATCGAGCGCGAGGTTCTGCGGCACCAGTGACGGACCGAGAAGCGCACCCCGGAGGTCGCGCTCCGCGTCCCACATGTAGTTGTACACGGTGAGAAGCGACCGGTTGATCGCTACGATGGGATCGGAGTCGTGTTCGTGCGCCGGGATATCGACGTTCGCAATGGTAGCGATCCCCGTCACCGGATCGATTACGGGTCCCTGGGCGGCCGCCTGCTCGAGCTGATCCAGGAAGACCTCGGGCTCACCGTCCTCAAAGTCGAGATGAGCCTCCGGGTCCTGCATGGCTCCAGTGGCTCGGCTGAAGATCTGCTCCCCGATGCGCGCGCGCAGGCGCGCCTGTTCGTCCGCGATGTCCGCAGAGGCGTCCCGCAACTCCGGCGCGTCCATCTCCGCCGAGCCATCCCTCAGCTCCTCAGTCAGCAAGATGATCATGCGCTGACTCAAGAGCGGCTCTCTCTCCCGGTCGATCGGAAATCCGATGAGCGTCGTCACGTCGGAGAGATCGTCGTCCTTAGAGACCCGAATCTGCCGGGTCTCTGACACGCCGACTCCGGGGCCTGTCACGTCATTTCCGTCCGTGGTCATCGCACGGACATGGATCACGTCGCCTGCTTCAAGGCCGAGCGTGTCGAGCAACAGCGTAAGCACCCCCGAAGCCCTTCGATCCGCACGCTCCACGGAATCCCAAGGCCACTCGCCTTCGGAGAAATCGAACGACTCCCCACTGCCCCGTGACAACACCCAGTGCAGCGTCAAGCTCTCCACGCCAAAGTCGTCGATCGCTTCCGCTCGGATCGGGATCCGGCCCGAGGCAGTCGCGAGAACCAAGTCTTCGCCCGGAGCGGACAGGGCCACGGTAGGGGCTCGGTCCCGAACAAGCCGGAGCGGCAACACCTTCTGTTCGAGCAGCCCTGCAGGGCCCGTGAGCGACAAGGCGAGGCCGCGATCGTCGAGTCCCACGGTCCAATCAACCTCCCACCCATCGACGGTGATACGGTGATCCAGCGACTCTCCACCCACGACCGTGGCGCTCAACTCCGCAGGTGACGTCCGGCCATTCCCGCGGACTTCGACGACCGATCCTGGCAGCGCTGTGAGTGGAGTGGAGGCATCGCCTTCTACCACCGATAAGCCGGAATACGATGGTGGCCGGACCGTGTAGGAGACTGCCCCGACCGCAGGGGCCGTCGTCGTCGGCGCGGCCATAACACGAGCACCGGCAGCGATTCCAACGTCGCCAGACGCCCCTGGGCTCAGCCATCGCTCGGCCAAATACGTGGTTCCACCACCCGCTGAAAGGATCCCAATGGTCATCACCCACGCCGCCAGGCTGGCCATCCAAAGTGCACCCTCTCGGTAGGACACCACCCTGCGTGGTTCGATCGAGCCCGCTACCGCCTGAGCGCGCGACCGAAAGGCGTCCGCGACAGGGCCTGAAGTATTCGGGGCTAAATAGGTCGCCACCAGGCCCTGGCTCTCCACGCGTTGGTCGATCAGGGAGGCGAGCTTGCCTGGCCGCGTACGGCTTCCGATTCGGAACAGGAGCAGAATAGGGAGACCCGCCAACGCCGGCACCCAACGAAGCACCCGCCGGCTCTCCCCAGGCAGCGTCAACAAAACGTCCGCCAGGAGCAGCACCAGCACCGTTGCACCAACCGCCAACGTCACCACAGCGCCGGTCTTCATCACCTCGCGCACCACGACCCGGCGACGCACCTCTGCCAGAAGAACCGCCACGGGATCAGTTGCGGCGAGCCTCATGACATCCGCCTTGATCTCGTCATGGCTAACTCACCGCCGAGGAGGACGAGTGCCAGAGCAACCCACCATTTCGATAGAGGCACTCCCTGGTCCGCAGCGAGTCCCGCAACGTCGACCACATCGGGCAAGTCGTCTCGTTGCAGTGAAGCGATCGCGCCCCGTCCAAGCCGAGCGTTCGGGACGTCTCGGTCCGAGCACCCACCCGTGAGCCGACGAAGCAGCTCGGGGTAGTTGGAACTCCCATGGAGAGCCCCGTCAGCGACCGAGACAGACAAGTAGACGACGCAACCCGCACCTGTCGAGACAGCCGCCGCCGCCGGGGTCGCGTCCGCGAAGACGGCGACAACCGCGGCACCCTCTGCCGGTGTCCCGCCGAAGCTCTCGACACCGCTCGCAAAACCGGGCTCGCCGGGCACGACGAGTCCCTGTCGACGACTTTTCGGCGTTGCATCGCCAACCCACGGCACACCCGCCGCGCCCTCCGGAAGCCTCCCAGAAATCACGACGATCTCTCCACTGCGAGCCCGCTCCAGCAGAGCACCCAGCTCAGTTGAGGAGATCCCGTCTCCGAAGACCCAATCCCCGGGCCGTGGGGGGGCTTCTCGAACAGGTCCGACAGGCACCCCCAAAGCGCCGAGCGCCAACTCGAGGGTATCCGCGGCCAGGCCGACGACACTCGCACGCCGTCCACGCGTCGGATCACTCCCCGCACTTGGAGCAGACCCACCGGCTCGCGCAGATGGGACTGCATGGATGGGAAGTCGTCCCGGCCAAATCGCGGGCCGCATGAGCCCGACCCCATCATTCCACGAACTCCAAGTCGGAACCAGCACCCACTCGGCCCGAACAATACTGAAGCGTGTATCGGCCAAGACCACCTCTCGAAGCGCTCTGAGACCGTCCTCGGCGGTCGCCGCTTCTGTTCCTCTTTCGAGCGAGCCGAGGGAAGCAATGTCAACCTCGCGAGCACCGTCTTCCAACCCATAAGCAACAACTACAGACTCCGCTCCGTTCGCACCCGCGGTGGCCTCAGCGACAAGGGAAATCGCGGAGTCCCAGTCGAGACCAGAACCGGCCCCCGCATCGAGCAATACGACGTGTCCTTCCCCGCTCCGCCCGGGAGTCCACACCATTCCTGCGAATGCCGCAGCAAGGCACAACACCAGTCCCATGCGGAGCATCATGAGCGGCACATCGGTCGGACGGGACTGAAGCCGCAGCAGTGTACGAGCGTCCTCTTTGAGGAAGCGGGCAGTGGGGAGAGCCTCCCTTGCCGGAGGCCGCCTCGCGAGAAGATGGAGCGCCCCGACGACCCCGGCCAAACCCGCACCGGCCAGGAGAAAGCCCGGGAGCAAGACGCTGATCACGACGCCCGGGCCTCTCGCCGCGCCCGCGCCATGAGCCAGCCGCCCAGCGCAGTCACCAACGGCATGTCCGTGGTGAGGGGCAGGTACTCAGCGCCTTGTTCTTCCAGGCCCCGCTGCAAGCGGTCGTAGTACTCAGCCACACGGCCGCGGAATCCGGGGTCCTTGCCCGGCACCGCGTCCACAACTCGGTGGGGCACCTCCGGGTCGAAATACCGGGCTGCATGTCCTTCCACTTCGCCGAGTTCCAAGCGCGAAGCGACTCGAATCACGATGACTTCATCACCACGCGCTCTGAGTCTCGCCACGGCGGCCAGAAACTCCTCACCATCGTCCGCGAAAAGGCAGTCCGAAATCAATACGACGCGACCCCGCCTCCGGAGCGCATCGCCGACTTCATCGAGCGCCTGAGATGGGGCTCCAGCCCCGTGAGCCTCAATCCTTTCCAGACCGACCAATAGGTCGTGCAAATGACCCGGCCGGTTCCTGGGCGGAAGGTGGAACGCAGTATCGGCACCAAAGGAGGCCAATCCCGGTGCGTCACCCGCCCGCAGCATCACATGTGCGAGCGCCGCCGCCACGAACTGACTGTACCGTAGCTTGCTGACCGCACCGTCCCCGACAAACCCCATCGACTCAGATGCGTCGATGACGAAGAAACCCTGGAGGTTCGAGTCTTCCTGAAAGAGCCGTACGTAGAGTCGATCGGTGCGCGCGAAGAGTCTCCAATCCAACCGACGGACGTCGTCACCTTGCTGATAAGCCCGATGCCTAGAGAAGTCCTCGCCTGAGCCCACAAAAGGCGACCGATGCGCACCACTGATGAAGCCCCGCACGATGGTCTTCGCGACGAGGTCGAGACTGCCTAGGCGTTCGAGCACCTCCGGAGGGAGTAGGTCACTCGCTTCACCACTGGTCGGACGTGCAGCGCCTCTCATGGCATGACCTGCCGGCCGTCTACGAACGCTCGCTGGCGAGCGGAGTCACACCGTCCAACAACGCCCGAACGACTTCATCGGGCGTACGCCCTTCTGCTTCTGCTTGGAAGTTCACCAAAATGCGGTGCCGCAGAACAGCCGGAGCGACCCGCGCCAGATCTTCCGACGAGACGTGCAGCCGTCCACGCATCAACGCTGAAGCCTTCGCGCACAGGACCAAGGACTGGCCCGCCCTTGGGCCAGCACCCCATCTCACCCACCGATTCGTGATGTCGAGCGCTTCGGGCCTCCCAGGCCTCGAACTCCGAACCAGACGTGCGGTGTATTCGAGGATTTCATCGGACACGGCGATCTCCCGCACCAATCCCTGTAACTCGAGCACCTCGGCACCATTGAGCACCGGTGCAACCTCACCGACTTGTCTGCCGGTCGTGCTCCGTAGGACCTCGACCTCCTCCACGCCATCCGGATAGTCCATGCTGATCTTCAGCATGAAACGATCGAGTTGGGCCTCCGGAAGTGGGTACGTCCCCTCCTGCTCGATCGGGTTCTGGGTGGCGAGTACAAAGAATGGCCGTGGGAGTTCGAGAACTTCACCCCCCGCCGTCACGTGCCCTTCCTGCATCGCCTCGAGGAGCGCAGCCTGCGTCTTGGGCGGCGCGCGGTTGATCTCGTCCGCGAGCAGCACCTGAGTAAAGACTGGCCCCTGGATGAACCGGGCCGTCCTCCGTCCCGTCGCACGATCTTCCTCGATCACCTCCGTGCCTGTGATGTCACCAGGCATGAGGTCCGGTGTGAACTGCACTCGACTGAAGTCGAGGTCGAGGGCGTCGGCAAGCGTGTGGATGAGCATCGTTTTCGCTAGACCCGGGACCCCCTCCAGCAGTCCATGCCCGCCAGTCAGAAGGCAGAAGAGGACCTCTTCCACGGCCTCACTCTGACCTACGACACGTTTCGCGATCTCTCCACGAAGCGCCTCGAGGCGCCCGGTGAGATGGCTTATCCGATTTTCGACCGTTTCGATCGTCGAAGGCTCCACCCGTACTCCCTCTTCATGCTGCCCAGTGCGTTGAACGACCTAGTCTAGTAGGCCTACGGCGACCTGACGATCACCTAGTGAAATTCTTCACCAGGCTTCGGGTCAGATCGCGCACTGCCGCTCCGGCGCACCAAATTCGAATTGATGGACCGGAAGTCCGCTCGGTAGCGAAGTCGGGATGAGAGAACGCAAACGATCCGGGTGGGCATCTGGGTCGGTTAGCGAGACCCGCACGAACGCCATGATCTGTGCGATCTCCACCTCGGAGAGGATGTGCGGATTTAGGATCAATAGCTGGGCTCGATCCAACATGTCGGCGTAGGGCCCAACCGGGCCCTGGAGACCCGGGCCCAGTGCATCCGTCGTGTACCTCTCCAACATGTTGCGCACGTCGAGATGGTGACGAACCGCGTCTTCTAGGCAGACGTACGCACCATTGTGCATGAACGTCGGCTGGAAGGCCACGTTCCGGAGCGGTGTAGTGCGGAACTTGTACCGGTCGACGTTCCTTCCGGTGTGCTGCTCGACGCCATAGTCCTCGTTCCCGGCGCCGTCGAACGGTTTGTTCCCAAACACCGGCGTGACCTGGGGCACCGCGAGGACATGGCCCTCGAAGTCGCTGAACATCTGATTGGCGAAGCCACGTACGAGGTGGCATTCCGCGCACAGCGCTTCATCGAAAAAGAGCCTCGCTCCGGCCTTCTCGTCCTAGGACATACTGGTCCGGTCACCGCGAGCGTACGAGTCGATTGGGGCGTCGGCTCTCACGAGCGTGAACTCGAACTCAGCAATCGCAGCTGCGATGTGCTCGTAGCGGAGTTGAGCCCCCTCGGACAGATCCCCGAAGGACGCCGCAAAGAGCAGTCGATACTCCTCGACCTCCTTTACTTTTCGGGCGATCTCCGCACGCATGGCGTCGTTGTCACCCTCGAATTCCTCTCCAGCCATCTCGATCCTGGAGACCACGGGCGTGAACGCCTGCGCCACAAGCAGATGTTCGAGACCGGACAGCGAAAGGCCTTCGGGCTCTGGAAAGGAGAAGCCGCGCGAGTTGTCGAACGGGTCGAACGACAACGACCTGAACCGCGAATCCCACATCAGAGCCTGGTAGAAGACGGCATTCACAATGGTCGGCGCTCGTCTTTGGTTGTGCGGGCCGCGACGTCCAGGTCCAACAATGCCGTTGTTGCCCACTCCGATCGAGATCGAATTGGCATCGTTGAACGCGGAATTCGGCCCGTGGCACCCCGAACAACTGTTGTCTTCAGTTAGCGACGTGATCGGGTCGAAGAAGAGCAGTCTTCCCAGCTCCGCTCTTTCGGCATTGATGGGGCGACCGAGATGCTCGACGAGCTTCTCCTCGATCCGGCCATCGAACTCACGATCCACGAGTTCCCCTTGGAGCCACTCGTCGATCCGTTCCTCGGTCCAGATAAAGCCGCTCTCATCGTCCAAAGTCATAACGACGTCGTCGCACCCGGCAATGCATACACCGACTGCGCTGATAAAGACGGCTGCGCGGCACTTGGACATAAGGCGAAGGTAGTCCAGACGACTAGCCGCCCGCCACGTCCGCCGACCACGTGATCTCGACCGAGTCCTTGATGCTCTGCGCCGTGGGGCACTTCGCCACATGTGTGTCCAACGCACGGTCGGCCTTCTCGCGGTCGGCCCCCTCGGGGAGTCGAATCGAGTAGTGCACGTGGATCTTCGTCAGCATGATGATCCGGTCCACGACTTCGTTCGTGCCCTCGGCCTCAACGCTGATCGCGTCGTTTGCCATCGGAATCCCGCGCACCTCCAGTGCGCCATTGAGTGTCCCGAGTAGTCAGGCAGCCGCCGCCGCGACGAGATAGTCGACCGGCAGCGGCAAGTTGGGTTGAGAGTCGAGACCGTAGTGTGCCTTTATTGGTCCGTGAACGCCGCATTCCATGGTAGTACCGTCTTCGAGCGTGGCCCGCCTATGCAGCCCGTCGACCTTCTCGACCCGAGCCCGGGCCGTGTAGAGCGCTTCACTCATCCCTTTTCCTCTTCCGTTCTGAATGCATCCCAGGGGTCTTCGCCGCCGTACTCGTAGCCTTCGCACTTCAACACCGGGAGCGGTGGATACTTTCGAAAACGTGAATGCTCCTTGGCCAATCCGCAAAGATGGAAGAATGACCCACGTCGGTTACCCGTTACGCGGTGGTGTACGCACTTCTTGCACAGCCCAATCTGGGAGGCTGATCCCCCGCCCCACCTCATGGACTGATCCCGATGTACCCCACCTGCCGCTCGCGGTCCCCACCGCGATGCGAGTATAGACCACTGTCCGTGCACCGAGTGCAGTGAACAGAAATGGTGATGTGCTCCCAAAGCACTCCTGAAACAACGGCGCGATCAGCAAGCAACCGTCGCAAGTCGATGGGGGTCGGACCCTCCGGAAGTGTCTGATCGAGACTCTCGAACACCTCAGGGCCTACCTCGTAGCACGCCCCGCAGATCGACGGCCCGACATGGACGTGGACGTCAGCCATGACCGTCCCGAAACGTTCAGCCATCACCGCCAAGCCGCGCTCCTGAACCCCGGCCGCCGCTCCACGCCATCCCGCGTGCAGCACCCCGACCGCCCGATTCACCGGATCGACCATGAAGATCGGCACACAGTCGGCGGTACAGATACCCAGTAACACGCCTGGCTCATCCGTGACGTGTCCGTCGAACTCACCTTCGACGACGAGGCCGTCCACCGCCCCCGCATGAAACCGCACACCGGCTTCGTGCACCTGCTTGGCGTGAACCGCCCCAGACATCCCAGCGTGTGTATACAGCTCGGTCCAACACGCGCGCACGTGCTCCGCAGGCGAGGCCTCGGTGAACAAGCCCAGATCGAAGGGCGCGTCGTCCGACCCTCTGGTCGTGCACCCGTGCACCAGCCACGGAAACACCGCCGCCCACTCAGAGTGAACAAGCGCCGGTGGTCTCTCGGTCGGCACCTCACGAACGAGAGCCGGGACATGGCGGGGGTCGGCGGAAAGGGAGGTCACGCGACTGCGCTACCCAAGACCTCGAACGACGCTCTGCTTAATCCCCTCAACCCCTGTCGACTGTGATCGCGGTGCCAAAGGCCAGAATCTCGACACCTGCAGTTCCCTTCCCCTTCGAAGCCGCGCTCGCCATTCGCGAGGTCTCCAGCCGAACGTTGATGACGGTGTTGTGACCACGCGCTCGAGCCTCTGCCTTCATGCGCAAGAGCGCCTCTCGACGGGCCCGTTCCAGTAGTGGCTCGAACACGCCTATGTTCCCGCCGAAGACTCCCTTGATTCCGGCGGCGACCCGCTTGAAGTAGTCCTGCGAGATCACGACGTTGCCCATCACGAGGTCACTGGACTCGGGATGCCAGTCCTCCGGAAGGTCCTCAACGGTGATGGCCAGGACATCGGTCGATCCACTCTCGAGAAGCAGCAGGCTGTTCAGGTGCTGGCGCTCGAGTATCGAGCCGGTGATCCAAGCTCCCAGCAGTATCACGGGCGTTACGAGAATGCCGATCAGTTCCATCAGCCTACTCCACCGAAACCGCGGTGCCGTACGCGAACAGCTCGGCCGCGCCCTGTGCGACACTGCTGGTGGCGAAGCGCACGTTCACGATCGCGTTCGCGCCCGTTTCTTTCGCTTGGTAACTCATGCGTCGGATCGCTTCACCGCGCGCCTCGGACAGCAGCTCCGTATATCCCGTCAACTCCCCGCCCACGACGTTCTTCAGGCCCGCCATGATGTCTCGGCCGATGTGCTTCGCGCGAACCGTACTGCCGCTCACGACACCGTAGAACTCGACGATCTTCTTTCCGGGAATTTCCTGGGTGTTGCTGATGAGCATCTGATGTCTCCGAGGGAATGAAGCGCGTGCCCCGGGAAGGCGTCCGCCGCGCAGGCATGAATATCGACCCTACGATGCGATCGTGCATCTTCTTCCCGGCTGGAGGCCTTTCCCTGCTCGGAACCCAGTGTCTCGACCGGATCCACCCGTGCAGCCCCCATTGCAGGTCTTCCTTACCCCGAGTTCTCGCCATCGGCGACGTTGCCCCAGGCGCATCCATAGGCACAAATGGGGGTAACCCACACTCCAACAGCCGGCCCAATTGAGATACTTTTGGGCTCGCCAAAAGAGCCGCCCATCGCCAGGGCGCTTACCGGATAAAGCAGTAGATGGACGACAACCTCTTCGATAGCCAGAACGCCGCCTACGCACAGGCGATGTTCGAGGAATACGCTCGCAATCCCGAGGCGGTGCCCGCGGAGTGGCGAACCCTTTTCGAGAAGCAAGGCTCGCAGGCCGTTGCTGAAGGCCTCTTCGTACCGGATCAGATTGATGAGACCCAGGCGGCCCCGATGGCCCCGGCCCCAGCATACGCACCGGCACCGACCTCCGAAGCCGCCGAGAGCCTTCGGGCAGCCCTCCCAGTCGTTTCGCGCGCCACGGCTCTCGTACAAGCTTTCCGGGATCACGGTCACCGCCTCGCTCGGATCGACCCTCTAGGGTCGGAACCGCCGGGGCATCCCCAGCTGACCCCGTCCTACTTCGGCACATCCATGGAGGAACTCGACGAGTTGCCAGCATCGCTGGTCATGGACGAGAACGGAGAAGGAGAGTCCGTCGCAGATGCTCTCCGGTACTTCGGTGAGATCTACACAGGAACGATCGGATATGAATTCGAGCACCTCGACGACCATGTGAAGGTCGACTGGCTGTGGGATCAGGTCGAGTCACACTCCCACATGCCCGAGATGAGTGCAGACGAAAAGCGCGGACTCCTGCGCAAGCTCTCAAACGTCGAAGGTCTCGAGCAGTTCCTTCACCGGGCCTACCTAGGACAGAAGCGCTTTTCTCTCGAGGGGAATGACGCGTTAGTCCCGATGTTGGACCTGACGATCGACGAAACAGCACGTGCGGGCGGTGACAAGGTCGTGCTCGGCATGGCGCACCGCGGACGCCTTAACGTGCTCACGCACACGCTCGGCGTCTCGTACGGCGAACTTCTGGCGGAATTCGAGGGCCCCTCCTACAAAGGAGGCCAGCTCGACATCCCAGGCACCGGAGACGTGAAGTACCACCATGGTGCCCGTGGCGAGCGCGAGGTCGATGGTGCAGGAACCGTCCAGATCCGTTTGGCCCCGAATCCGAGTCATCTCGAGTTCGTGAACCCCGTTGTCGCAGGCATGACGCGAGCGACCCAGTTCGACTCCTCGTCCAAGGACGCTGTCAGAGCTGGCGAGCGGGTCGTGCCGGTGCTCATGCATGGCGACGCCGCGTTCGCAGCGGAGGGAGTCGTCGCGGAAACGTTGAACATGTCTCGCCTCCACGGCTACGACGTGGGCGGCACCGTCCACATCATCGTGAACAACCAGGTGGGCTTCACGACCGACCCTCGCGACGCCCGCTCAACCACGTATTCGAGTGATCTCGCTAAGGGATACGGAATCCCGATCGTGCACGTGAACGCTGACGACGCCGAGGCCTGCCTAGCTACGATCCGCTTGGCCATGATGTACCGCGCCCAATTCAACGACGATTTCGTAATCGACCTCGTCGGGTATCGGCGCCACGGGCACAACGAGGGAGACGAGCCAGCGTACACGCAGCCCATGGAGAACGCCAAGATCGCGAGTCATCCAACGGCCCGTACGATCTACGCAGATCGCCTCGCTGACGAAGGCGTGGTGAGTAAGGACGAGGCTGAAGCGATCCAAAACGAGGTGTCGTCCACGCTCCGGGACGCTCAAGACCACGTACGCGAGTTCGACCCGGTCGGCGACGACACACCGGACGAGGAACGGGAAGTGCCTGTGGTGCCCGAGTCGACAGGTGTCGACTTCGAAGTCCTCTCGGGGATCAACACGGCATCACTTAAGATACCAGACGGATTCACGCCGCACCCCAAGTTGTGGCGCCAGCTCTCCCGGCGAGGGCAGGATTTCTCTCCAGAGAAGCAGATCGATTGGGGCCACGCTGAGACTCTCGCCTTCGGTTCTCTTCTCAACCAAAATATTCCGATCCGCTTGACGGGCCAGGACGTTCAACGTGGCACGTTCAGCCACCGTCACATTGTTCTTCATGATGTTGAGACGGGTGCGCTCGCGACGCCTCTCCAGAGCGTGTCGGACGCACGTCTCGAGGTCCACAACTCGCCCCTGACCGAAACGGCGGTGATCGGCTTCGAGTACGGATACTCGGTGGCCGCGGACGAGGACGTCGTTCTCTGGGAAGCGCAGTTCGGCGACTTCGTCAACGTCGCTCAGGTCATGATCGACCAGTTCTTATCGTCCGGGCATATGAAGTGGGGGCAGTACTCACGCCTCACGCTACTCCTGCCTCACGGGCACGAAGGCCAAGGTCCAGAGCACTCGAGCGCGCGTCTCGAACGCTTCCTGCAGTTGTGTGCGGAGCAGAACATGCGGGTCACCTACCCGACGACCCCTGCTCAGTACTTCCACATGCTCAGACGCCAAGCACTCCGGAGACCGGAGCGCCCTATGATCGTCATGACGCCAAAGAGCCTCCTCCGGCTCCCATCAGCCGCTTCTGCAGTCTCCGAACTGACCGAGGGCAACTTCCAACACGTGCTCGACGACCCAACCGTGGAAGACGCCGATGCGATCGAGCGACTGGTCTTGTGCACAGGCAAGATCTACTACGACATCCAAGCGCACGAGCGCCGACCGGACGCCTCAAATGCGGCCGTGGCGCGTCAGGAGCTGTTGTACCCCTTCCCAACCGACGCCTTGAAAGCGCTGCTCGCCCGTTACCCGAACCTCAAGCACGTCGTTTGGACGCAAGAAGAGCCTCGCAACATGGGAGCCCTGACTTTTGTCGGGCCTCGGCTACGGAGCGTAGTGCCGCGGACGGTGCCACTCACGTACGTTGCGCGTCCTGAGCGGGCATCACCCGCGGAAGGCAAGGCGACGAGGCACGCGGCCCAGCAAGAGGAATTGGTCCTAGAGGCGCTGGGATTGGACGCCCAATAGGCACCCATGGAGGGACCCACTTGAACGCACCCATCACAGAGGCAGAGCCGCTCGGCCGCGGGCGAGCTCTCCTGCTGCCCGTGGCGTTCGCCGTGGTCTTGGCGGCAATCGGGTTCGCACTCCGATCGAGCCCCGTCATTGGTCGGTCGACCATCGGGGCCGCAGCGTTCCTCGCGATCTGGGCCGTAGCTTTAGGCCTGTCCGCTCGAGCCTCGGGACGCACGTTCACTCTCGCGGTCATCCCCCGGAAGCCGCACTACGTCCAGCTGAGCACACAAGCGGCGATCTACCTGTACTGGGGTTGGTACGTCCCGTTGATCCGAGGATTCGCTGTACTCATTCTGGCGCAGCTGGTCTTCGCATATGGATTCAGCGCGCTGCTCGCTTGGTCCCGACGGGAACACTTCGAACTAGGGTTCGGACCGTTCCCCATCATCTTCAGCATCAACCTGTTCCTGCTCTTCAAGCCGGACTGGTTCTATTGGCAGTTTGGGATGATCGCGCTCGGCTACCTGACGAAGGAGTTCATTCGCTGGGAGAAGAACGGTCGCTCCACACACATCTTCAATCCGTCGTCCTTCCCGCTGGCCATTTTCTCCATTGGATTGATCGCCACGAACGCGACCGACACCACCTTCGGCGTGGACATCGCGACACGGCTCTTCGATCCACCGAACATCCACGCATTCCTGTTCGCTGTCTCGATACCGGTTCAAATCCTGTTCGGCGTCGCCACGATGACCGTAGCCTCCGTGGTCACCGTGTACGCCTTCGGGGTGGCCTTCTTCGCCATTACGGGCACGTACTTCTTCTACGAAGCGTACATTCCCATTGCGGTCTTCCTGGGCATGCACCTCCTCCAGACAGACCCGTCGACCTCGCCCAGGACTGAAACCGGACGGGTCGTTTACGGCATGATGTATGGCCTCGGGGTCGTGGTCCTCGTCGTGGTCCTGCGAGCGCTCGAAGCTCCGTCGTTCTACGACAAGCTGCTCCCGGTCTTGATTCTGAACATGATGATTCAGATGGTCGATCGATGGGTGACCTCGGGGCCGCTACGGAAACTCGATCTCTCCGCCGTGGCTCCTCAGACCACCGGCATCCGCCGGAACCTCGCCATCGTCGGCATCTGGATCGCGATCTTCGCCGGCATCTATGGGGCCGGAGGATTCCGAGACGACCACCCGGGCCAGTGGATCCCCTTCTGGCAGACCGCATGCTCCGAGGGCTCGGACCGAGGATGTGTATACCTCGCCTCTTTCCAGCAGGACATCTGTATACAGGGCTCCGGCTGGGCCTGCAATGAGCTCGCCGTCCTCCTCGTTCAGCGCAATTCTGGAGACGGGGAGGCGCTGGGAGCTCTGCAGGCTGGATGCGAACTCGGATTCGACCCTGCGTGCGAGAACGGGCTGCGACTGTCGTCCGGGAACAGGACGCTCACCTCCGCGGTCCCCACACTGGATGATCTCCCGCTCGTAATCCGCGGCGCCAAGGGTCCAGTCACCGAACGAGACCCCGACCGCCTCTTCGCTCGAGCCTGTGAAATCGGCTTTGAGGGCACGTGCCAGACGGCCAGCTTCGCCAGCAACTGACACGCGGTCCAGCGCCTTACCAGCGCAGAAGAATCTTCCCGAAGTTCGCGTTGGCTTCCATGTGCCGATGGGCATCGGCGGCTTGATCAGCCGCGAAGACCCGATCGATCACGGGCCGTAGCTCCCCGGCGGCGAACCCCGGCAGCATGTCTCGCTCAAAGGCCCGCGCCAACGCTTCCTTCTCAGCCAACGCCCTCGCTCGAAGTACAGTCCCTCTGATCGACCCGCGAGTGATCATCAAGGAGCGCAAGTTGATCTCACCCATCGGGCCGCCTGGCACGCCGACCACGATGTGTCTCCCCCTCTTGGCCAATACAGCCTGATTTTTCTCAAGGTACGGTCCGCCCACCAGGTCGAGGATTACATCCACGCCCCGGGCATCGGTCGCATCGAGGACCTCCTGACTCCAGTCCCCATCGGCCAGAACCGAAACATCGAGCCCAAGGCCAGAGGCCCTCTCCAGCTTCGAAGCGGTCCGACTCGTCCCAATCGCCCGGGCCCCGACCCGCTTCGCCATTTGCACGGCCGCAGAACCCACACCACTCCCAACTGCATGGACGAGTAGAGTCTCACCCTCCGCGAGACCCTCCTGCATGAACACAGCGTCGTATGCGGTCAGGTATGCTTCTGGAATCGCACCCGCGTCACTCACGTCCACGCCCGAAGGCACACGCAGAGCGGTCGAGGCCGCTTCCGTCACATATTCCGCGTAACCGCCGCCCCCGGTGATGCCCATCACGGCTCGCCCGACCATGTCTGGACCAACTCCGGGGCCGACGCCTTCCACCACTCCCGCATACTCCAGCCCGAGGATATCCGCGGGATATCCGGCTGGCACTGGGTAGTTGCCTCGCCTCTGCAGGAGATCGGCGCGATTCACGCCTGAGGTAGCCACCCTCACCAGAACTTCGCCGTGGGACGGCTCAGGCATGGGAACGTCCTGCAGCTCCAATACGTCCGGATCTCCAGGCTCACGAATCACAACTGCCTTCATGGAAGTTTTCATCCGCCCACTGTAGTCCATTCCACGCCCGCTCACTACCTTGCTCGTCCCATGCAACTACCCTTCGAACTCGACCGACCGCTCATCTTCTTCGACCTCGAGACCACAGGGCTCGACGTCAAGAAAGACCGGATCGTGGAACTCGCACTCATCAAGATCACGCCCCAGGGGGACGTGCTCGAGAAGGTGCGCAGATACAACCCCGAGATGCCTATTCCAGCGGAATCAACGGCTGTGCACGGCATTACGGACGAAGACGTCGCGAACGAACTCCCGTTCTGCCGCACAGCTCGCAATCTGCACGACCAACTGATCGCGGGTAGCGATCTGTCCGGCTTTAATATCAAGGGCTTCGATATCCACGTGCTCATCGCCGAATTCAAGCGATGCGGCATCAGCTTCTCCGTCGAAGGCAGGCGTCTCCTCGACATGCAGAACATCTTCCATAAGGAAGAGCCGAGGGATCTTTCGGCGGCAGCACGATTCTATCTTGGCCGAGAGCACGAAGAAGCTCATACCGCGCTCGGCGACATCCGCACGTCAGCGGCCGTCCTTGGAGCACAACTCGAACGGTATCCCGATATTCCGCAGGACTTGGACGGTCTGCACGACTACTGCCAGACGTTCCGCCCGTTCCGTACGGAGGTGGATCGCTGGTTCAGCAGCCCCGAGGACGGACGTGTCTTTAGACGTGGGAAGCACAAAGGGCAGCCGCTCGCCACAATAGCGGCTACAGCGCCCGACTACCTGAAGTGGATGACGAGCTTGGACGACATGGACGACGACGTCATCAAGGTGGTGAAATCGGCTCTCGACTCAGCCGCACTACCAAAACCTGCAACCAACGACCCGGAACCCGGGAGCGACACACCATGAAGCACACCATGAACGCTCTGACCTTGCTCGCCGCACTGGCGACGCTGATCCCTGTTGCTGTGTCTGCACAGGCCATCGCCACAGACGACATGCGCGCCCTGGAAGCTCGTTCCATCGGGCCCGCAGCGACCGGCGGTCGCATCCACGATGTAGAGGCGCTCCCGTCCGACCCGTCGACCATGTTCGTGGCGGCGGCCTCTGGCGGGCTTTGGAGGACCACCAACCGCGGCCAGACGTGGACGAACGTCTTTGACACGATGGCGGTGAGCACCTTCGGTGATGTCGACATCTCGCGGTCGAACAACGACGTCATCTACGTCGGGACCGGTGAGCAGCAGAACCGGCAAAGCACGTCCTACGGAAACGGCGTCTACAAGACGACCGACGGCGGTGACAGCTGGACTCACCTAGGCCTCGCTGAGACCCGCCACATCGGGCGTGTCAGGGTGCATCCCTCCAACCCGGACATTGCGTACGTCGCGGCAATGGGGAACCTGTGGGCGCCCTCTGAAGATCGAGGGGTGTTCAAGACGACCGACGGTGGCCGCAGCTGGGACAAAGTCCTCTATATCGACGAATATACGGGCGTCGTCGACATGGTCATGGACATGAGCAACCCGAACACGATCTACGCCGCCACATATCAACGGCAGCGTACCGCCTGGGGCTTCAATGGCGGTGGTCCCGGCAGTGGCATCCACAAATCAACGGACGGCGGCGCGACGTGGAACGAACTCGAGGGCGGCCTGCCCGCAGGGGACAAGGGTCGCATCGGGATCGCGATCTCAGAGTCGAACCCGCAGGTCCTCAACGCTCTGGTCGAGACAGCGAGTGGTGAGACGCAGGGGACGTACCGCTCGGAGAATGGCGGCTTGATGTGGGAGCGCGTCAGCGATCTCGACATCCGCCCTATGTATTACTCGCACATCTGGATCGACCCAACGGACGAGGACGTCGTGTACACGCTCGCAACACGCTCGAGCGTCAGCCGCGACGGCGGACGCACCTGGACGTCCATCGCGCGGGCGCCGACGTACGATGTGGGCGTACACGCGGATCACCACGCCTTGTGGATCGACCCGAACGACACACAGCACATCTACCTCGCGGGCGACGCAGGGCTGAACGAGTCCTACGACGGTGGAGAGAACTTCCGCAGAATCAACAACTTCCCCATCGCCCAGTTCTACGCGCTCGGCGTGGACATGCGAGACCCGTACTGGGTCTACGGAGGGCTCCAGGACAACCACTCGTTCTTCGGTCCGTCAGAGACCCGTCGCTGGGCTGGCATCTTGAATGACGATTGGATGCAGAGCGGATTCGGTGATGGCATGTACTGGCAGGCCGACCCCAGGAGCGCACGCTTCACGTACGGCAGCTCAAACGGTGGAACATATTTCCGGTACGACGCCATCACCGGCGACAACCTCGACATCTCGCCGAGGGCCCCGCTCGGTGTGAGCTATCGGTTCGACTGGACGTCACCGATGATGCTCTCCCAGCACAACCCGGACGTGCTGTATGTGGCAGGCAACCGGTTCTTCACTTCACCCAACAAGGGTGAGTCGTGGACGAGCACCGAAGACCTGTCGCGGCAAATCGACCGCGATGACCTGGAGATCCAGGGCGTGCGTGGCTCGGATATCACGATCTCACGAAACGACGGTACCAGCAGTTGGGGTGAAGCGGTCACACTCGATGAGTCCCCGGTCGATCCTGCGGTACTCTGGGTCGGCTTCGACGACGGCAATCTCCAGGTCAGCCAGAACTTCGGCGCGACCTGGAGCGAAGTTTCCGGAAACGTCCAAGGCATTCGTGACGGTGCTTACGTCAGCCGCATTGCAGCGTCCTTCACGGCCCCCGGAACCGCCTACGCGACGTTCGATGACCACCGGGCAGGCGACTTCAGTCCTTATGTCTACCGGACAGAAGACTTCGGTATGAGTTGGGAGCCCCTCCACGCAGCCCTACCGGACATGGGCGTCGTCAACGTCATCGTAGAGCACCCCGACAACCCGAACACGCTCTTCGTCGGAACCGAGCACCACGTCTTCGCCAGCACGGATGCGGGCACAAACTGGGCGAAGGTGCCGAACCTCCCGACGACGCACTACGACGACATGGTGATCCACCCACGTGAGAAAGACCTCGTGATGGGTACGCACGGTCGCGGATTCTGGATCCTCGACGACACACGCGCGATCGCCGAATGGGCCGATGCCAACGCTCCGGTTACGGTCTTCTCGGTCCCGACCGGCACGATCATGGTCTACAAGAAGGACACGTCGTACCGCGGACAGGCAGACTACCTCGGGAAGAACCCGGTCGACGGTGTCGAGATCACGTACAAGCTCGCGAGCGGCGGCAGTGCCACCCTGGCAATCACTCACCCAAACGGGGATGTGATCCGCGAGATAAGTGTTCCGGGCGGCTCCGGAGTGCACCGCGTGAATTGGGACCTCCGTCACTCGACAGGTTCTGGTTCCGAGACGTGGGCCGCGTGGGACAACCCTGAACTCGCCCGCCCAATAGGGAACCGGGGGGCTTGGGTCACGCCGGGAGTGTACACGGCGACGGTCTCCGCGAACGGATCGAGCAACTCGACACATTTCACGGTGCGCGGTGACCCCGAAATGCCGCAGATCACGCAAGACATGTACGACGCTCGTGAACGTTTCATGCTCGAGGCCCAAGCGCTCACCGCCGAGATCCAGGCCTACATGCGTGAAAACGGCATGGGCGGAGGCGGAGGTCGGGGCTTCGGGCGCGGGGGCGGTCCGCCAATCGACACCCCTCAGGGCAAGCTTACCGCCGCGATGCGCGCAGTTGGCGGGGCATACAGCTCGCTAAACGGCGGCCAGGTACGCGGTGGCACGCTGTACCCGCCAACAACCACTCATCGTCAGCAGTTCCATCTGGCGAAGTCGCTGTTCGATGAAGTTCGCGGTGGAATGGACCGCTAAGGCGAGTCCGTTGCTCCGCCACATCCTTCTCGCCGCGGTGGCGGTGCACGCTCTAGCGTGCGCCGCTCCGCCTGGCGAGGTGGACTCACCCGAGGAGATAGACGTTCAGACCGTCTATGGTCAGGCTCCGCCGGCCGTGGGTGGGATCCCATCTATCGTCTCACTGACACCACTCGGCGGCCATGCGATTCAGCCTGGCTCAGCCACAGTCGACCAGATCGGCCTTCAGTTCTCGCCCTCCCAACTCATCGTGCCCACAGGTTCGACGGTGACGTTTACCAACAGCGAGAGCCTGCCCCACAATGTACGGCTGACACGTGTCGGTGAGGCGGCTCCGTTTTTCGACCGGGATGCCGATCCGGACGAATCCGTAGACGTCGTTTTCGAAGTATCCGGAGGGGTCGATGTAGCGTGCGCGGCTCACCCGGGCATGAGAGCCTTCGTCTACATCACAGACGCCTCACATTCGGTATTCGCCGACCGTGACGGCACCTTCACATTCACGAAGCTGAACGAGGGCGATTACGACTTCCTGGTGTGGAGCGCGGACGAGTCGCTCCGGCAAGGAGGATCCGTCCATGTCGGCCCTCCGCCCTTCGAAGTCGTCTTCCCGCCCCAGGGTTAAGACCTAGCGCCGAATGACCTTGGTGGGGCGTTTCGTGACGATCTCCACCGCGCCCAATCGGCCCGCATCGCCGTAGCGAAAGAAGGCGTCCCGCGGGGTCAGAACCCGGATGCTCTCGAGTTCATCGGGGTTCTGATTCAAGAGCATGGAGGCGACGTCCGACGGGAGCCCAGAGTACACATCACCGACGAAATCGCTGGTGCTCGGGGGAGCGTAGATCACGACACCATCCATCACCAACATGGATGGGCGGCATCCGGGTCCCAGGTCCTTGAGCTCTTGAATCGACGGGGTTCGGCGGGTCGACTGGATACAGAAGCTCATGCCGCTCCCATTTCCCCGCTGCCTGATCTGCAACCGCGGCGGCGCCTTCGCACGCATGACCTCAAGCACCCGATTCGTCCTCCCCGCCATCTCCTCGACGGCCTCGGGTCCGATGAAGTCTGACCCTCTTCCCATGGTCAGTGCCTCGATCTCCTCCGTCGGACGCACGTCGACTGCCACGCCGGACAGCGAGATCGGGCGGGGCGTAAGGTTGAGCGCGAGGACATCACCCAGAACGATCGGGGTCTGCGCCTCCAGCTTCGCGTACCCAAAATGGTACGTCGAGATGACCTGTTCACCGCGAGGAACCGCCTCGAAGAGGAAATACCCCATTGAGTCGGTGAGCGCCGCGAGGCCGAGTTCCGGGAATTGAACGATGACGCCCTGAACCGGGAGACCGTTCTCTGAGTCGAGAACCTCACCCTCCACTCGAACCTGGGCATGGGTGGGCGCAGCCAAGCCGGCGAGCAACACCGCACCCAACACACCAACAGTCGCTTTTCGAATCAAGGTCATCCCCCTGCCCTCCACACCTGCATCACCAATCATATCACACTGCGCGATGGAGCCTCAAAAGGAAAGCTCCGCCTTTCTATCGCACGATACGGGCTCGGCCGAGTGACAGAACAAAAAAACCGCCCCTTGGCCGAAGCCAAGGGGCGGTCAGTACTGCTACATGCCCCGAACTACATCGTGACGCACTTCGAGTTGGGCACATTGTCGTTGACCTGGCATTCCTGATCGGAGATCGGGAAGCAGGACGAGCGACGGGCAACCGTCGCCGAGTACACAATCCCACCACCGTTAAGATGGGGATGATCCCAACGATGGAGGTCCCAAAGACGGCGACCTTCAAGCCACATCGTCAGGTGGCGCTCACGATCGAGCACATCCCAACCGGTCATGGACGTCGCGCTGGCACCACCAAGAGTGCCGTCCTTCCCGAACGTTCCACCAGTGAGAGAACCAGCGGATGTCACCGCTGCGATCGCCGCGAGACCGTGGAACGCACGCACCTCGTTGATCTTGGATGTAAACACTCCGAGATCTCCGGTCAGCAGCGCGTTCTCAGCCTCGAGTAGCCGCATGTCCGTACCCTTCACGAGAGGGATGTCCGACCCCTTCTCAGGATACTTGTCCTGGCGGAAATGGATCGTTTCACCATCGGCACCGTTCGCCGACGGGCACGAACCAAGGCTGCAGTCCGTCCATGGTGTGCGGGGATCACCCTCGCCTACCGTACCGGCAAGCGTTCCCCACGCCGAAATCTCAGCACGACCATGGGTCTCGTTCCAGATCTGACTCTCTTCCCGACCTGAGTTCCCGGAGAAGACCGCGTAGTGAACGAAGTTCGTCGGTACCTGAGCAGCTTCACTCATCGCCGAAGACCAGTTTCCTAGCCCAACGTATGCCGACGCCAGCCCACCGTGGGCCGCGGTTACAATATCACCCGAACCGTTGGACATCGCGGCCTGCAAAGCCGGAATCGCGCGCTCGAAAGCGGCGGTTCGCGGAAGCGGCTGACCTGTATCGATCTCACCACCGGGGCCAGGTGCCTCGTCGGTGTACGGTTTGCTGAACACGACCTCGCAGAAGTTCTCACCGAACCAACGGTTCGCGAGACCGGCAAAGAGATAGGCTCGCGCCGTGCTCTCATTACCTGCGAAGGAAAAGCCCTCGATTGCTGCCATACGCTGCAATCCGCCCTCAGCTACCCAGCGCGCACGCTGCACGCTGTTCCAGAATCCGTCCGAATCCTCAGAATCGAACAGACCCCGGCGATAACGCCCGGTCGAAAAATACGAGCCCGAGCCCACCATCTCATCACTGAGAATGGCGGTTGTGAAGGCCATATTGTCATACCCAGCCGAGAAGTCAGAAGACATTCCCGTCACAAGTGCATTGACGCCCTTCACCGTGTTCAAATCCGCGTCGAGAATCCGACCCGGGTTCTTCACCTCGAAGAGGTTGTCGCTACAGCCGGCCATTCCGAACGTCGCCACAAGGGCTACGAGCGGGAGCCAGCGCTTTTTCATGGAATTCATGATTTCTCCTGGCTATTAAAAGTCAATTTTGACCGACAGCTGGAAGCTGCGAATTGGCGGGAGGTTGTAGTACTCCTGCCGGAAAAGCACCTCGAGCGAACCGTCTTCAAACGCCTCAGGGTCAACGCCCTCATAGTCCGTCTTCGTGAAGAGGTTGCGGCCCTGGAGACGCACCGTAGCACCACGAATGCTCGACGGCAGCATGCCATCGGGCACACGGTAGCTCAGCGAGGCTGAGCGGATCTTGAAGAAGTCCGCCGGCTGCGTCCACATGCCGTAGCGCGTGTTGCTACGCAGACAGAGAGCGCGCTCACCAGCCGTCATTGCAGCCACGTTACCAGCCGCTTCAGCTTCGACCGTGGACCGGCACAGCGGCCACACGCGACGACGCGCGTTCTGGTATGCAGTACCGGAGGACAGCACGTGGCCGCCCATGCCCTCGCCGAGCACGTCCAGCGTCAGACGTGAAGCGATCGTGATCGAGGTGTTGATGCCGAACGTGTGCGCCGGCGTTGTCGCGCCTAGGCACTGCTCTTTGAACACCGGAGCCCCAACCACGTCCGGGTTCTGCACACGATCGTGGCAGAACGCCGGCAGCGGGAAAGTGACCATCTCACCGGGCGTACAACCCTGCCCGATGAAGCCGGAACCGTCCCAGTCGGCACCGTTCGCGAGTTCCGCCGTGCACTCGATCGGCGCACGGATGTAGTTCCGCCACCCAACGTTGATGCTCTCGAGACCACCGAGATCAACAACACCAGACTTGTTGGTGGAGTACTGTCCACCGAGGTCCCAAGAGAAGTTGTCCCCAGCGACCAGAGTCGCGTTCACGAAGATCTCGTGGCCGCTGTTGGTGACCTTACCCACGTTTTCGAGCTGCGTACCGACGAAACCACCCGACGGCAGCTGGCGGACGCCAACGAGCGCGTCGGACGTCGTCTGATCGTAGTACGTGTATTCGAACTGCACACGATCGTTGAACGTCGAACCCTCGAAACCGAACTCCCACTCGAGCGTGCGCTCGGGGCCGAGGTCCGGGTTACCAAGGTTGTCCGGCGAAACGCCAGGCTGGCCGTTATCACCAGCGACCGACGACCACGTGCGAGCGGCGTCGAAGAGGCCCGGCGCCTTGCCGGACTCACCGATGGCTGCACGCAGCTTGAGCATCCCGAAGTTTTCCGGGAAGAAGCCTTCGTCGGAAATGACGTAGGCGGCGGACGCCTTCGGGTACGGCTCGAGGCCGAAGTCCGAACCGAACGCCGAGTGACCGTCAACACGCAGACCGGCCGTCAGGAACAGCTTGTCCCCGAGACCGAACTGCTGCTGTACGAAGAACCCACCGCTCGTGACCGTCGAGTTGTACTCGTAAGCCTCGGTGACGGCGCCCGACTCCAGAACCTTATCACCGGGGCCGGCAAAACCCTCACCGAAACCGTTGATACCAGAGCTGAAGTCGTTGTACAGCTGGGCACCCCACGATAACGAGGACGCGGCACCGAAGAGGTCCGCTTCCCACGTACCTGCGTAGTCGAGTGTCATCTTACGGAAGGTGCGGTCATCGACCTCACGCTCTCCCTGGGGCCGATAGAAGAAACCCCATGGGCGATCTTCGCGGTACGTGTTCCGCGTCCAGTCGATACCCGCGTTCAGGCGGTGGCTCATCCCGTTACCCGGGTTGAAGAGCATGTTCACGCCCGTCACGAAGTGATCGTTCAGCTGATTAAGGCCCATTGTGAGCGTCTTACCATCGGTGTCGTTCGTGTAGTCCGAACCACCGCGGAAGACGTTCAGGAGGAGACCTTCGGCATTGTTGCCGTCAGGCGCCCAGTCGATGTTCTTGTGGCTGTAGAACGTGTTGAAGCGAATGTCCAACTCGTCCATCGGAGAGAAGGAGAAGTTCCCGCGAAGGCTCCACGTGTTCGCACCCTGGGCAGGGTTCGTGTAGCCAGCAGCCTCACCACAGCTCTTCGCGCCCGTGCCGTCAGTGCCACAAGCGTCGGGATTGAAAATACCGCGCTCGTCGCCCCAGGCTGCCGACATGAAGTAGTTCATGCGTTCGGCGCCACCACGAACGGAGAGGTTGTAGTTATGTGAGTATCCGTTCTTGAGCCACGAGCCAGAGGCCGGGCAAGAAACGTCGGCCGGGAACATCGCGTCCCCACCGTTCTCGGTGTAGTTGCAGTTGTTCAATCCAAGACCGGTCGGGTTTACGTCGGCATCCGGACCAATGTGCCCCAAGGTGTTGATGCCCTGATCCATGCTGAGCGTCCAAGCCGGCGCACCTGCCGAGCCACGCTTCGTGAAGATCTGGATCACACCACCCGCAGCCTCGGTGCCGTAAAGCGTCGTGGCCGCAGCACCCTTGATGACTTCGATACGCTCGATGTCGTCAGGGTTGATGTCGTCTATCGGGTTCGAGCCCTGGTTGGCCTCGTCCGAGTTGAACAGCGCCGACGCACGCATACGAATCCCGTCAATGTAGACGAGCGGCGAGTTGCCCTGGGAGATCGAGTTGTTACCGCGCAGCTTGATCGTGCTACCGGCGCCAACCTGCCCACCGTTGCTCAGCACGGTCGCGCCAGTGGCACGGCCCTGAAGAATGTCGGCAACGTTGGAAATCGGCGCTGCCTCGATCTGAGCTTCGTTGATCTGAGAGATCGAGTTACCAACCTCGCGCCGGCGTGCTGCGCCGGCCGTACCTGTAACGACAACACCGTCAAGGCTGATCGCCTCGGAGCGGAGTCGAGCGTCAGCAGCTGCCGTCTGACCGGCAGCCACGGTGACTTCAACTGATTCCGAGCCGTATCCGATGTACTGGACCTGCACGGAGTGTGTACCTGCTGGAACGTTCAGCAGGAGATACCGACCCACGTTGTTGGCCAGTGCGCCAATGTTCAGTGCTGGGATACTAACCTGGGCACCCGCGATGGGCTGCCCGCTGGTAGCGTTCCGCACTGTACCCGTAACCGTGCCGGTCTGCGCTTGGGCCGGAACCCAAGCAAGCATGACCATAAATGCACCAGTGACGAATGAGCGCATGGCCGAACGGAGGATCCCTTTGCGGACATCGCTTCGGGACATGTTGCCTCCTTACCATGAAATGACACAATAGCCCGTCGCGGACATCGCAACGGGCGGCTCCTTCTAGAGCGGCCATAAACTAGAATAGTTCGTACCATCTATGCAAGGAAAATTCTTGATAGCCTTGGCTGCCCCTCAGGTACGGCTTGACCGGATAATCCTTTCACCTGGATCTCCGTTGATAGACTGATATACTGCGACCACCCGTTCTTCCCGGGCGAGGCACAATATGAAGACCTCCTCCCGAAGCTCCCTTCCGGGGGTTCCAACGGAGGCCATCACGGCCAGATTCCTGGCAGAACGAAGTGACTTCGACCACAAACTGAGAGGGATCATGCTCTTCTACGCTCACTCCGGCCTACGCTACTTGGTACTTCTGTCCGGGATCATGGCTGTTGGGTATGCCGCATATGGAGCTGCAAAGGGGATCCCCTACGACAAAAAGATGCGCATTCTAGCATCGGCATTCGCGGGGACGGTGGACCTCAACGTGCTGCTGGGCATCGCATTGATCATGACGCGGCCCTTCTACGCACAACTGGGCGGACACATCGCGATGATGCTTCCGGCAGCGATCGTGGCCCACATCGTCCCTGCGGTCATGAAACGGCGTCCCATGAATGAGCGGACTTACATGCCGCACATCGTGGCAACCGTCGTGGCGCTCGGCCTCGTGGCGGCAGGCATCATGGCGATTGGTCGCCCAATCGTAGGGTAGCCCCTAGCGACCGAACCCGAAGCTGAACGGGATTCTGAAGCCGAAGAACGGCACCCGAGTTTCGTCGATCCCGGCCCCGTCCCCGACCCGGCTGTTGCCATTCCCCTGGAAGCCCTTCACCGCAATGGCCGCTACTGCTCCCACGATTACTAACGACCCGATGAAGTTTTTCTTCGTGTCAGCAACGCCGACATGGGCCCCTAGAATCGAGCGACGATGGATCGAGACCTGAGTGAACGCGGCAGGCGTCCGGAGCACGATCGCTATGGAGTCTGTATCAACATTCACCACTCGTCCGGTAATCGAACGGTTCTCCGGGTCGACGAAGGTGATGAGTTCATTCACCTGTTCAGCATCGAGTTCCAACCGGACTTTGTCCTGGGGGCTCACCTGAGACACGTCGGTGGCGACATAGGAAACGCACGCCGTCGAGAGGACAGTCAGAACGAGCAGTAGCGAACGCAGCTTTGTCATCATTGTCGGTCTTCTGAGTTGAGGACCTACGCAACAAACGACTGAGGCCCACGATTTGTGTCCGGCGTCATGTCCCATCCGATCTACGCCTTCGGAGACTACCTGTTACGACGCTTCGCAAGCCGTAGCAAGCACACATCAATGTGTCGGGTGAATCAAGTCTAATCCAGACGCCTGTATGATCTCCCACGCTTCACTAGCTTCTCCCCATGAAGACCCCTTCAACACTCACCGCCCTCGAAGAGCTGGAAACCGCGGTTCATTCCCCCGGCCCCAGCGACCTCGGCTTGGTAATGGGCGGTGGCGGCGCACGCGCGGCCTACCAAGTCGGATTCCTGCGCCAGGTCGCACGCCAGTTTCCCGAGTTGACGATTCCGTACATCACCGGCGTCTCCGCAGGCGCCATCAACGCGGCGCTCCTCGCGTCTCACCACGGCTCATTCATCCAAGCAGTCGGCGAGCTGAGCCAACTCTGGGGCCGCCTCACAGTCGAAGACGTCTTCAAGGTCGACACCCGTTCGTTGAGCATGAACGGATTGCGTTGGCTCAAGCAACTCGCCTCGGGTGGCCTGGGCGGTCCGCCCCGGGTCCGAGGACTGGTCGACACCGCGCCGCTCCGCCGTTACCTGACAGAAGTTCTACATGCTGTAGACGGAGAATTGACCGGAATCCAGTATAACCTGGAGAGGGGCCGGCTCAAGGCCCTCGCGATTAGCACCTCGAGTTATTCGACGGGTCAGTCCGTCACATGGGTTCAGGGCAGTGACATCCGTGAGTGGGAGCGCCCGGAGCGCAAGGCACGATCAACGGTCATATCTGTCGATCACATCATGGCCTCGTCTGCCCTACCCCTCCTCTTTCCAGCTGTGCAGCTCGGTGAGGGGTGGTACGGAGACGGAGGGGTGAGACTCACCGCACCGCTCTCGCCAGCCCTGCACCTCGGTGCGAGGAAGATCATGGCGATCTCTACGCGCTACGATCGCAGTGCGACAGAAGCGGAAGAGCCCACCATCCAGGGATACCCGCCACCGGCACAGGTAATGGGGGTCCTCATGAACTCGATTTTCCTCGACTTACTCGACACGGATGCAGTCAGGCTCGAGCGACTCAACCAGCTCCTCTCCGGCCTACCGCCTGAGCGCCGAGCGGGGTTCAATCCCGTCAAATTGCTGACACTTCGACCGTCGGTAGACCTGGGGAAACTCGCCTACGAATACGAACCAAAACTTCCAAAGGCGTTTCGGTTTTTCACGAGAGGTCTCGGAACACAACAAACGCGGAGCCCGGATTTCCTCAGCTTCGTCCTCTTTCAGCCCGACTACCTAATGAAGCTCATGGAAGTCGGTGAGACAGACGCAGCGGCGAGAGCGGACGACATCGCAGAATTCCTGCGTGACAACGAGTGAATCTCGGAGCGTCACATCGCGAGCCGGGTATTAAATTTACCCCGGTCGTCCCGGCGCAGCCGACGGACGCATCGATGGTCTTCACGCACGCAGGATGAGACATGGCTGACGATAAAAACCTCGCGACCGAACTCGAGGCTAGGGAGGTCGCAGAGCAAGCCCGAGAGCAAGAATGGGAACAGCGCAGTTTCGCCCGCTCTCTCTTTGAAGGACGCCTCGACCTTGGGCTCGTCCATCCTCATCCGAGATCTGATCCGGAAGAACAGGAACGAGCAGCTCCCTTCCTAACCGCGATCGAGGACTTCGCACGCGACAACATCGACGGCGACCAAATCGACCGCGACGGCTGGGTCCCCCAGGAAGTCCTCGATGGGTTGGCCGACCTCGGTGCATTCGGAATCAAGATTCCGCGCAAGTACGGCGGGCTGGAATTGTCGCAGCTGTCCTACAACCGTGCCCTCGCGATCGTCGCTTCACGGTGTGGCTCGACCGGCGCTTTCTTGTCCGCCCACCAGAGCATTGGTGTACCGGGCCCCCTGTTAAAGTTCGGAACCGACGAGCAGAAGGACCGCTATCTGCCCCGGCTGGCTAAGGGATCCCTTTCGGCGTTTGCGCTGACCGAAGCGGACGTAGGCTCCGATCCTGCGAACATGGGCACTACAGCCGTTCTCTCCGAAGACGGATCTCATTGGGTCCTGAACGGCGAGAAATTGTGGACCACAAACGGCCCGCGCGCGGACATCATTGTTGTCATGGCGAGCACGCCGGCAGCACCGGGCAAGAGCCGACGGCCCATCACTGCGTTCATCGTCGAGACCGAGTGGGAGGGCGTTGAGACCATCCATGAATGTTCGTTCATGGGTCTCAAAGGGCTGTCCAACGGGGTGCTCAAATTCACGAATGTGAAAATCCCGCGAGAGAATCTTCTTTGGGGTGAAGGCAAGGGCCTGAAGCTCGCCCTCATCACACTCAACACGGGGCGGCTCGCCCTCCCCGCCTTCTGCGCAGCAGCGGGGAAAGCTTCGCTCGAGATGTGTCGCGACTGGGCAGGCTCGCGAGTGCAGTGGGGGCGCCCGGTTGGAAGACACGATGCGCTCGCCCAGATGCTGGCGAAGATGTCGGCCGACACGTTCGCGATGGAAGCCGTCGTCGAGCTGACTTCGGGGATGGCGGACGCGAAGACCTTCGACATTCGGCTTGAGGCCGCGATCGCGAAGATGTGGGCTACCGAGACAGGGTGGGATCTCATCAACGACGCGCTCCAGGTGCGGGGGGGCAGAGGCTACGAAACGCACGAATCGCTCCTGTCTCGCGGCGACACGCCCTACCCGATTGAGCGGCATGTCAGGGACATGCGTATCAACACGATCTTCGAGGGGTCCTCGGAGATCATGCGGCTCTTCATTGCCCGGGAAGCCGTGGACACACATCTGAGCATCGCGGGCGATCTCGTGAACCCGAAGGCGTCCCTTGGCGCGAAGTTTAAAACACTGTTCAAAGCCGGCGCTCACTACGCCTGGTGGTATCCCACGCGGTTCTTCGGCTGGAGCCTGTGGCCTCGATACAGAGAATTCGGCTCCCTCGCGCACCACCTTAGATTCGTCAGCCGGACGTCCCGCCGGCTGGCCCGATCGACGTTCCACGCGATAGTCCGGTTGGGGCCAGCGTTGGAGCAACGTCAGGCAGTGCTCGGTCGGATCGTGGACGTGGGCGCGGAGCTGTTCGTCATGACCGCCTGCGTGGTACGTGCCCACTACCTTGCCGAGCGCGGCACCGACGAACGCGGAGCGACGGCGTTGGCAGACCTGTACTGCCGGCAAGCGCGTCGCCGCATCGGAGACCGTTTCGATGTACTCTTCAACAATGATGACCGTGCCGCCTATGGAATCGCCGAACGTCTACTAGACGGCGAATTCGAATGGCTGGAGGCTGGCATCGTCTCTCTCGAGACATACCGCCAGCAGTTGGAGGCAAGCGTCGCTGCCCAAACGCAGACCGACAAGACGAAAGACCAAGAACCCGCGCACGCGAAATGACAGACATGCTACATAGGCGTGCGTTCACCGTTTCGGTGGTCTGGACGCTCTTCTTGCTCTACTTGGGCAGTGTGGTACATGCGACCGAATCCAGCTTAGCCTGCCCCGACTGGCCTACGTGCTACGGCACGATGCTCCCGGAAATGTCGGGAGGGATCTTCTGGGAGCACCTGCACCGCCTCGTAGCGGGTGGCCTCCTGATGATGTTCGGCCTCGCAACATGGCTGGCCAGAAAAGAAACCAAAGACCGACCCTGGATCTTCAAGGCGTGCCTGGGCGGTATGGCACTGCTGTTGATCCAGTCCGTGTTCGGGGGCCTCACGGTGCTCTATCAGCTCCCCGACTTGGTCTCCACAACGCACCTCGCGTTGGCACTTCTCTTTCTGATCCTGGCCACGCTTCTCGCCTCTAGCACGAGTTGGTCCACGTCCGTGGGCCCAGCGTCCAGAGAACTCGCGGACCGAGGCACCGGATACGCGACTATGGCCGTAGTCCTCGTCTTCGCGCAGTCCGTCCTGGGAGGACTCGTGCGACACATGGACGCCGGAATGGCATGTCCGGATGCCCCGTTCTGTCTCGGACAGGTAGTACCCCCGCTCATCAACGCGCCCATCATGATCCACTTCGGGCATAGAGTCGTCGGGATTCTCGCGCTGATTACGGTCATCGGCCTCGCGGTGTGGGCGGCCCGAAACGCCTTGCCCGCCGCGGTTCGGACGTGGACCGTGCTCGCAGGTGGACTCGCCGTGACCCAGGTCGCGCTCGGATTCCTGTCCGTCCTGACCGTGCTCGCTGTCGTCCCGGTGTCGCTCCACACACTTGTTGCTGCTTTGTTGATCGCCGCGCTGGTACATGTGGCTGTACTCTCACGAAGTTCGGGAACGAAAACGACCGAACCAACAGGAACCTGATACCAAATGGATCGCACCCAGATCGGAGACGTGCTCGCACTCATCAACGCGAGCCTTAACGCGACGAGCGCCGTCGCGTTGTTTACGGGCTTTTATTACATCCGCAAACGCCAACTGCACCAGCACCGCCGGGCGATGATCATCGCCCTCTCCGCGTCTGGCCTATTCCTGATCTTCTATGTGACGCGTGTCACCATCACGGGCACGCACGAGTTCGCCGGCGCAGGAACCGCGAAGACGGCCTACCTCACGATCTTGTTTACGCACATAGTCTTGGCCGTGCTGCTCGTGCCGCTTGCGATCCGGCTCGTCTACCTAGTGCGCAAGAAACGCTTCCGTGCGCACAGCAGACTCGCACGATGGGCTTTCCCGATCTGGGCCTACGTCTCCGTAACCGGCCTTACCGTTTACCTGCTTCTCTATCAGATCTACGGGTACAAGTGACGGAGCCTGCCCGGACATGACCGGCGCAGCGTCCAAGAACGGACGTTGGCTCGGATATGCAGAGGCGGTCGCAGCGGCATGCCTCTGGGGGTCGTCCGGGATCTTCGCGGTGCACTTGTTTCGGCTCGGCGTGCCCCCAGAGAGTGTGGCCATCCTCCGTCCGGTAGTGGGCACCTTGGTCCTTCTCTTAGCATTCGGCATCTCTCGTCCGGCGGCGTTACGTGTGGACCTGAGAGGCTTTCTCGTCCTGGGTGTGGGAGGGGGAGTAGCGGTCGGTGTGTTTCAGTTGGCCTACCAACTGTCGACCGCGACGGTCGGCGTTCCCACGACGGTCGCCCTGTTGTACCTGGCCCCCGCTGTGGTGATCGCCGCGTCCGGACCATTACTCGGCGAATGGCCCACGCGAGCCCGGGTCGGATTGGTGGGCGTCACCCTTGTGGGGGTCTGGCTCTCGGTTTCGGGAGCCAGAGCCATTCCTTCCGAATTCGGCCCAGCAGGCTTGGTGTGGGGCGTGCTCGCAGGGCTCAGCTACGCCACGTACACCTTGTTCGGGAGATTCGCCGCCCCTCGCTACGGCCCGACCGCCACAGTCACGTACAGCACGTTGGGCGCCTGTGTCGTCCTGTTCTTCGCACTTCCACAATTCGGGGCCGACGTCGTACTTCCCGCTTCGCCGAAGGCGTGGGGGATTCTCGTCGCCTTCGGCGTGCTGACAATAGCACTCGCCCAGTTCCTGTTTTTCGATGCACTGGGTCGAATCGAGGCGAGTCGTGCGTCGCTGGCGACCGCTATTGAACCGGTCGTTGCCGCTCTCCTGGCGACGCTCCTACTTAGCCAAGGCCTCAATCCATTGGGCTGGGCAGGAATCGCCTTGGTCGTTGCTGGCGTTGTCGGCGTGGGGCTGTCCGCGCCGGATTCCGACTAGAGCGTCGGGAACGAAACCTCGACCTCGGCGCCACCACCGGGCACGTTACGCAGTGCGATCCGCCCGCCCATACCTTCGACGAGTCCTCGAGCATGCGGAAGGCCTAGTCCTAGTCCTTCCGACGACGTCGAGTAGAAAGGATCGAACGCACGCTTGAAGGCCTCTTCAGAGAAGCCTTCGCCCCCGTCCCGAATCAAAACGGTCGCGCGCCCATCTGTTCCTGCGATCGCCACCTCGATCGTGGCCCCACCGCCGAATCGCTCAGCGTTGTGCATGAGCAGGTACACTGCGTCCATGAGCACGTTGTGATTCACCGATGCCCGGACAGGAGAAGATCCAACTTCGAGGCGCAGACCGATGTTGTGATCTGCTGCGAACTCCTTCGCGACCTGGGTAACCAGAGGCACGAGGTCGGCCCCTTGTCTCTCCGATGGCGCCTCTTCCAAGAAGAAGTCGATATCTGAAAGCGCTCCGAGCGCCTGATCCATGCGCGCCCTCAACTCCCGGACCGGAGGGCGTGCAGGCCCTACATCCAGGGGCTCCCGCACGCGCGAGTCCAGGTATGAACTGACACGACCAATGGCCTCTCGAAGAGCGACCTGGCGTTCGGCTTCACCCGCCGCGCGGATTCGCGAGTCGACGTCAGACCCACCAAGGCTCTTGGTCGAACCCGACCGCCCTCGGCCGAAGACTAGGGCTCCGACTACGAACCCGATGGCGATTCCAATGCCGATACCGATTTCCATACAGTGCGCGCTTCGTGTAGAGGTCTCAAATCCGGCACCTGCCGGGGAGGGATGTTCGCACAGTTGAGGGGGGCGGGGCAACAACACCATTGCGGCCCATGCCAGAGTCCCCCATGCTCGCCCCGTGCACAGACTTCTTCCGGTGCGACGCCTTCTGGAGGCTAGCTCCGACCCTGGCAATCCCTCTGCGGAAGAGCTCGACGAGCTGTTTCACGAGATGCGGATGATCGCGGTCATCGGGATTTCACGAGATCCGATGAAGACCGCCCGCCGCGTACCGTCATATCTGGCAGCGAAAGGATACCACATCCTACCCGTCAATCCGCTCGCTGAGAGGATCTTGGGACGTGACGCGGTAAGCACTCTGGAAGACGTGAAAGAACCCGTGGATATGGTCCTGATCTTCCGGCCAACAGGACAGGCGGGGGTCTTCGTCGAACAGGCGGCCGACCGGAGGGAACAGCCCGCTATCTGGCTACAAGAAGACATCCACGCGAAACAGGAGATCTCGGCGGCAAGAGATGCGGGACTCGTCGCCGTACAAAACCTCTGCAGCTACAAGGTGCATCGGGAATTACAGGCAGCCGAGGGTGAACCTCTGGGTCCGCCGCAAAGCGTGCGGCGGTAAATCGCCGGTGGACGGGACGGCTACGCCCCCAACAGTTCCGCCAACATTTCCATGTGGCCCGCCGCCTTCACCTCACGCCAGACGTTCACCACAATCCCGTTTTCATCGATCAGAAATGTGCTCCGCTCGACCCCCTCGTAGGACACACCAAACGTCTTGCGCTTCCCCCAGACACCGTAGGCCTCGGCAACCTCATGCTCGGTGTCGGCGAGCAAGGGGAAGGTCAGGTCAAAGTTCTTCCTGAACTTGGCATGTGACTCCACCGAATCCGGTGACACGCCGAGGACGACGGCGTCCACGCCGTCGAAGCGAGGCATGGCATCCCGGAAGTCGCAAGCCTGGATCGTACAACCAGGTGTGTTGTCCTTCGGATAGAAGTAGAGAACGACCTTCTTTCCTAGGAGCTTGGCCAGTGTGACGGGCTCACCCAAATCGGTCTCGAGTGTGAAGTCAGGAGCTGGCGTACCGATCTCGATCATGAATCTTCCCCGATCTCGTCAATGGATCCGACCGACTCGTTGTCGGCTTGGGCCCTCTGGGCCTCCATGGGCTCCTCGACGATCGAGGCCTCCCATCGGCACTGAGGGTCACCTCTGCCTTGGCACAATGAATGGTGCACCTCGGCGACCCCACCCGTGGTCCGCTCGAGAATCTCCTGACAGAAGCCGGACATGAAGTGGCACGCTTCCCCGCCCGGATCACTCTCGACAAAAATCAACGAGCGCCCTTCGATGTAAAACGGGCCCCGACCGAACCCTCCCATCCGTCGACCAAAGAGCTTCTTCAGCCGTCGCCGTACCCGACTCCTCGCAACCGAATACTGGAATCGCCTAGGCAGCACACGGCTCCATCGCTTCGGCCTATCGTTCTCCGCGAGTAGGCGACCGGCACCGAAGAAGACCTCTTGACTATCGGGGCGACGGATCACGAGTCGGAATAGATCCTTGATCTCGCTATCCGTGAGCCGAACCTTCTTTCGTACGTCCTCGCGGTAGACTCGGATCTGGCGCTCGACCACGGCGCTGAGGCCGAGCCTGCGCGGCATGGTCTGCGCCGGGTCTTCGGACTCGAGAATCTCCAGCGGCACGTCTTGCTCGCGGATCACCTCAAGCACGCGGAGCGCTACGACGGCTTGGACTCTGCGTTGAGTGTCGGCGGGAGAGGAGTTGGACAACCTGTACTCGAACATTGGGGAGTAGGAGGCAACAATCTCACCCCCATGGGTCCCTGCTGCAACGCACTGCAAACAAAGGGAAAGCACGAATTTCTCAAACGTACCGATATGAGAGTGACACGCTTCGGGGCGCGAAGTATATAGGGGTCGACGCAGGCAGTCGGGTTTGACTGAAGGCGCTTTAGAGCGGGGCGAGTGTAAAGATGTTCTCACCGCCCCCTGGGGGACTGGTTCTTCGTGCCATGGAGACTCTTTGCCCCCCCGCTCTCTTTTTGCGAGTTCCCGGCTGTGGATCCCTACTGTTTCTCCTAGCTTCTTTCCCATGAAGCGATATCCCGCATTTGACCCGCCCGAGTACCTCACTTGGGAAGCCGACCCTGCGCTCGTAACAGCGTACAGGGAGCGATGTGCCGCAGACCCTGAGCGGCAAGCCATCGTCGACGCGCTGGCCCCCAACGACCTGGTCTCTTTATACCGTGACCTCCTGCGAACTCGACTCCACGACATCGGCCTGAAACGTTGGGTTCGGACTGGGGTCATTTCGAAGTCATGGCTCGGGACGGGCGAAGAGGCCGTTACCGTGGGATCCGTCCGGGCCCTGGATCCGGGCCGGGACGTCGTTTCTCCGATGATCCGGAATGCGGGGGCCCTTCACATGATGGGGATGCCGCTTTCCGACATGTTCCGCGGCTACCTGGCGACCTCGGATTCGCCCAGCCGCGGCCGGGATCTCCATATCGGAGACATGGCGAAGGGCATCATTCAGCCCATCAGTCACATGGGAACGAGTGTGACGATCGTCGCCGGCGTGGCTCTGGCCTTCCGCAACAGGGGTGAGGACCGGGTCGCAATGACATGGGTGGGCGATGGCGCCACAAAGACCGCGGCCTGTCATGAAGGGATGAACCTCGCAGCCGTCCAGAACCTGCCAGTCATCTTCGTGATCCAGAACAACCAGGTGGCCCTAGGCACGCGCGCAGATCAACACGGCGCGGGAGATCTGCACGCTTGGCCGGCGATGTACGGCATCGAAAGCTGGGTCTGCGACGGCAACAACCTGCTCGACGTCTATGCGGCGACTCGGGTCGCGGCAGATCGGTGCCGCTCCGGGCGAGGCCCTGCCGTGATCGTGGCAGACACGTTCCGAATGGGTGGCCACGCCACACATGATGAACGTGAAGCGCGTGACACCTTCCCGGCCGAACTCTTCGCCGAGTGGGGCAAGCGGGATCCTGTTGGGCTCTTCGAAGCTTACCTAATGGAGCGAGGGCTCGATCAGTCGGTCCTCGAGAAGGTTGAGGCCGAAACAACCGCCGAGATGAACCAGGCGGCTGAAGACGCATTGGAATCACGGGATAAGATTCCGCCGCCCGAACAGGCCCTCTACGACGGGTTCTCACAGGGCGGCGTGCTGCACGGGCTGGACGTTCGCCCAATTTAGGGTCCACCAAAAACGGTTGACACGTCCATTAAGTTGAAGTTCGACGCGGATAAGCCGCGGCGGGCGGTCTTGAACGCGATGCATGCTTCGGGCATCTTTCAAGACAATTGAGAATGATTCTCGACTAGCGAATTGCACTCTCGGGGTGAGGCTCACGTTGATCGTGGGCGGCCCCTTTTGATTTGACGATATAAATGGTCAACGCGAACCCGGAACAGCTGCCGCACTTTCTGCAGGCCACTCCCCTGGAGGACCTGTCGGACGAGCAGCTCGTAACGGCGCACCTTGAGGGGCGCCCAGGCGCATTTCAGCGCCTTTACGACCGCTATCGTGACCGGCTCATCCACTTCATAACACGAAAGACGGGCGACTCGGATCGTGCTCAAGATCTCGTCCAAGAAGCGTTCATTCGGGTAACGAGACATCTCCACCGTTTCGATACATCGAAGAAGTTCTCGACCTGGGTTTACACGATCGCGTCGAACCTGTCGAAGAACGAGTTGCGGAACCGCTCGCGGAGCCCCTTGGTCCTCTTCCAGAAGCTCACGGGCAACTGGGACGACGATCACCGTCCGCTCCAGTTCGAGGACTTTTCGATGCGTCCGGACGACTTGTATCGAAAGCGCTACCTGCAGCGCTTGGTCGAGGACACCGTGAAGACGCTCCCGGAACACCACCGTCTGGTCTTCCGACTGAGAGAACTCGAGGGTAAGAGCTACGAGGAGATCTCGGAGATCACCGGCGTCAACCTTGGCACAGTGAAGAGTCGGCTGCATCGTGCACGTAATTCGTTCGCACAACGCATCGAACCTTTCCTGAACTAGCTGGCCGTTCCTTCGGCCACGAGCCAACGCGACCATGTTCGAAGATCTACGCCGCGCCTTCCGTGAAGGCATCGACAACTTCAATAAGGAATTGAATCGAGAGCACGTCCCTGAGACTGTCGACAAACTCATCAAGGGCATGATAGACGAAATCACGGACGCGAAGTCGGGGCTCGGTGAACTCGAGAATCAGATCAAGAAAGCTCTGATCGAGTCAGAGAAGGAAAAGGGCGAGGCACAGACCGCCCGCCGTCGCGAGCAGATGGCTAACGAGATCGGCGATGCGGAGACCGCAATGATCGCCGCCAGTTTTGCCGAAAAGCACGAACAGCATCAGACGGTACTCGAACAGAAGGCCCTGGCTCTCAAAGCTGAGTTCGAATTCCGTGAAGCGGGCATCGAAGAGATGATGTCCAAAATCAAAGAAGCCAAGACGAAACGGGAGTCGATTTCCGCTACAGCTGGCCGCACCGGAGCGCGTGAATCGATCTCCGCCGCCGACGACCTTTTCAGCGAACTCGATCGCATGTCCGACAAGATCGACGGGGAGAAGGCCAAGGGAGACGCTGCGGAGGCATTCTCAGAGATCGACTTGGGAGGCACCGACTCGGACACGCACATCGATATGAACGACGCGCCGCGCGCCGAACCCGACTTCGACGCCGCTCTTGAAGAACTCAAGCGTCGGATGGGGAAGGAGTAGCTCCTACTCCACTTCGTCCGCGAAGTCACGCAAGAAAAGTAGTCCGGCACACTCGCCCGCGAGAAAGAGAACTTCCTCCCGGCTGCGAGCACTCAGCCTCGATTGACGCCGACCTCCTCCGTCGACCACCAAGTGCCAAACTCGGCCCTCTCGGGTCCCCAGGTGTACAGCCAACCCCGCCGATTCGAGATCGTGTAACACCGGCGGCTCACCGTCTTCCGCGATGGGAACGGCAGCCATCTCGATATCCAACCGCGCAGGATCGCTTCCCAGGTCCAGCACCACAAAAGGGTGTGGGCCACCATCGTCGTCCGGATCACGCCAGACTAAGAACCCTCGCTCACCCTCAGCCAGATAAATGGTGCGCCAAATCGGTAGAGCGAATCTCGACGGTTCTCCGTCGGCACCCCACAACGCAAACGCGCCGCGCTGTGGGTCCTCCTGCTCCGGAGCACGTGAGATGTATTGGGTCAGGTCGATAATTCCATCGCTCATGCAAGGAATGGAACCTCGCCGGGACGCCTCAGTCAACGACGTACGCAGGGCCCGAACGACTCTGGCTCTGCGCTATGCCTTCGGATAGATTCTGCAGGCCAAGAACATGAGTGAATCAGCCACCCACAGGGTCGGTAGCACGATATGCAGAACTGGATCGGCATCGGGATTTGGATCGTCATGGGAGCCTCCATTGGGCTCTTCATGAAGGCCGTCGTCAAGCGTCCGGAAGAACAGCCGGGCCACACAGCGGTTATCGCCGCCCTGGGTGCTTTCGCAGCGGTTATCGGCGGGATGCTCGGGGTCGGGATCTTCCACATCTATGAGCCACTTGCCATTAGCCCCGGCGGCATGGGAGCCGGTGCAGTGTTCGCAGTCATGATGACGTTCGTGTACCGCTGGGGAATCCGCGGGCTGATCTAGCCGCCCCCAGCGTACTGACGTAAAAAGGTGACGCCGGCCCGCAAGCGGACCGGCGCCTTTCCCAACCCTGCTACGGTGAGGCACCTCGCCGTAGCATTTGTTATTTGAAGGGAGGCGACCAAGCCCCCCCGCCCGGATAACGCCGGGCGCCGCATCGTGGTTTACGCCGTACTCCATCCACCCATCCGCCTCCCCACACATAATCCGACGTGGCTCTGGCGAAAAAGGTTGCAGCGATGTCTGACGCACAGAGCTTCATCGACCAGAATCTGGGCCGCTTCCGTGAGGAGCTTTACGAGTTCCTTCGCATCCCATCCATCAGCGCAAAATCCGAGCACGATGGTGACATGCGTGATGCGGCGGACTGGTTCCGCGACCGCCTGACGGATGCCGGGCTCGAAGCCGAAATCCATGCAACCGAAGGACATCCGATCGTTCTCGGTCGCTGGAGCGGAGCGCCCGAGGGGGCGCCGACGATCCTCATCTACGGCCACTACGACGTCCAGCCTCCCGAGCCACTCGAAGAGTGGTTGTCACCCCCGTTCGAGCCGACCGAACGAGACGGAAAGGTCTTCGCGCGCGGATCTGCGGACGACAAGGGTCAGCTCTATATGCATGTGAAGGCCTTAGAGGCCCACCTCGCGACGTCGGGCTCGCTGCCGGTGAACGTGATCGTACTCGCAGAGGGGGAAGAGGAAGTCGGATCTGAAAATCTCGTCCCGTTCGTGAAGGAGAATGTCGACGACCTCGCGTGCGACTACGTGGTGATTTCGGATTCGAACATGTTCGCGGAGAACATGCCTTCAGTGCTCTTTTCCCTGCGCGGCATGGCCTACCTGGAACTCCATGTGAAGGGTGCACGAAGCGATCTCCACTCGGGGCAGTTCGGCGGACCTGTGGTCAATCCCGGGAACGCGATCGGCAAGATTATCGCGTCGCTACACAACGCAGATGGAGGAGTCGCCGTCGAAGGCTTCTACGACGATGTCTTGGCGTGGGATGAGGAAACTCGTGCCCGCATCCGTTCGCTTCCCTTCAGCCCCGACGACTACAAGCAAGATCTCGAAGTCGACGCGCTGGGCGGAGAAGCCGAATACCACGTACTCGAGCGGCTATGGATTCGACCCACATGTGACGTGAATGGGATCCTGTGCGGATACACCGGTGAGGGAGCCAAGACAGTCCTTCCGAACAAGGCGATGGCCAAGGTCAGCTTCCGGCTCGTACCCGACCAGACGCCAGAAAGAGTCGCTGATCTTGTACGTGCCCATGTCGCCAAGGTGGCACCCGCTGGCGTGACTGTAGAGATCGTGGAGTTGCACGGCGGGCGGCCCTGGCGCACCAACGTGGAAGGCAAATTGGTAGACGCTGCCTCTGCCGCCTTGGAAGCTGCCTTCGGCACTCCAGCCGTACTCCAGGGCGAGGGGGGTTCGATCCCGATCGTGTCGGACTTCGAGGAGCAACTCGGAGCTTCAGCGCTACTCGTCGGATTCGGGCTGCCGGGCTGCAACTTGCACGCCCCGAACGAGTGGTTCGCGCTTGATGCGTTCGAGAAAGGCATCGGAGCTCTTGCGGGTCTCTACGAGAACCTGGGGGCGTAAGCTCGCACGCGACCCGCTGAGCCCCACCGACCGAGCAGGCTAGCGGCCCACCATGGCGGCGGCCTTGAGCAGCGCCCGCGCCTTGTTGAGGGTTTCTTCGTACTCCTTGTCGGGATCGCTGTCAGCTACAATCCCCGCGCCGGCTTGCACATAAGCGCGGCCGTCCTTCGCCAGCACCGTGCGAATCGTGATCGCGGTGTCCATGCTCATCCCACCGTAGTTGAAGTAGCCGACGGCACCCGCGTACGGGCCCCTCCGGGTGGTCTCCAACTCGTCAATGATCTCCATCGCCCTGACCTTCGGGGCCCCGGATACGGTGCCCGCCGGGAAACACGCCTTAAAGACGTCGATGGCGCCCAGACCCTCTCGTAGACGGCCCTCGACCTGGCTCACGATGTGCATAACGTGCGAGTACTTCTCCACGACCATCAGATCGGGGACAGTCACGGACCCGTATTGAGCGACCCGCCCCACGTCGTTCCGCCCCAGGTCGACCAACATGCGATGCTCAGCCAGCTCCTTTTCGTCTGAGAGAAGATCGTCCGCCAACGCACGCTCTTCCTCTGGCGTCTTACCTCGCGGACGCGTCCCAGCGATAGGGCGCACTGTGACGACGTCGTCCTCTACCCGAACGAGAACCTCAGGAGAACTCCCGACGAGGCTGACCCCATCGAGTTCGAAAAAATAGAGATAAGGCGACGGATTGAGGCTTCGTAACCCCCGGTAGAGTTCGAAGGGAGACGCCTGCAAGGGCACGCTGAGACGCTGACTCAAGACGACCTGGAACGCGTCGCCTGCACGTACATACTCGCGAATCCGCTGCACGCCCTTCTCGAAATTCGCTCGCTTCATAGAGCTCGTGAACGGCGGATCATCCTCCGGCTCGGCTCGAAGATTGAGCGGCTTCGGCCCATCCACCTCACCGAGACGCTCCACCACTCGCCTCGTCTTTTCCGCCGCCTCTTCGTACAGGCTCTCCAGTTCGGCATCACTCGTGTCGACGTCTACCGGGACCGCGGCGATCGCCATGGCTCGGCTCTTGAAGTTGTCGATGGCCAAGACGACGTCGGTGAAAACGAAAAGCCCGTCCGGTACTCCCAGGTCGTCGATCGGGGCGTTTGGCAGATCTTCGATCTCCCTGACTACATCATAGGAAAAGAAGCCCACGGCTCCGCCCCAAAAACGTGGCAGACCTTCGACTTGAGCGGGCACACGTGCGCGCAGCCTGGCATCGAGATCGGCCAGCGCATCGTCCGTGTCCACCTCGGACCAACCATCCTCCGCAGTCCAAGTAGACACCACCCCGCGATCCACTCTCCATGCGCTCGATGGACGGGTTCCCACGAAGGAGTATCGGGCCCATTGTTCGCCTCCCACGACGGACTCGAGGAGGAAGCCGAACGGTGGCTCCACGAGCTTCGCGTATGCGGTGACCGCCGTGTCGACGTCGAAGAGGAACTCGCGCCAAACGGGCACCAGGCCCGAGGCTCGGGCGTGGGCCTTGAATTGATCAAGAGAGGGAAGAATCTGCATGGACGCCCCAATGTCCCCACACTCCAACACACCGTCAACGGCCCTGCTCGCCGTGGACACCGGCGGGACTTTCACCGATCTGGTTCTTCTCCGTGAAGGGCGGATCGCCACACTGAAGGTCCCATCGACTCCACGCGACCCGTCACAGGCCGTGCTCGACGGGATCGCTGAGATGCTGGAAAGCCACGAAGACTTCTTTCTGCTGCACGGATCTACGGTAGCCACGAACGCACTTCTGGAGCGACGTGGAAGCAAGGTCGCTCTGATTACTAATCGTGGTTTTGAGGACGTGATCGAGATCGGGCGACAGAACCGGCCGCAGCTCTACGCACTGGTCGGTCACCGGCTCCCATCCCTCGTAGACAGAGACAGCCGCCTCGGCATTGGCGGCCGACTAGGGCCGCGGGGCGAAGAGATCGAGCCTTTGGATGACGCCGAATTGGGCGAACTCTTGGCCCGACTCACCGAGACCGGCGCTGAATCGGTCGCGATCAGTCTCTTGCACTCCTATGCCGACGACAGTCATGAGCGGGCCGTCGCAGCGGCCGTTACTGAGTCTGGACTGCCCCTGTCCGTCTCGTCCGAGTTGGTACCGGAGTTCCGGGAATATGAACGGACATCGACGACTGTCGTGAATGCATATGTCTCGCCAATCATGAAGAAGTACCTCGGGAGATTGTCGGCGGAGGCGGGAGCCAAGCGCGTCACAATCATGGGATCGAACGGCGGAGCGCTCCCAGTTGAACGAGCACGGCGGGAGCCAGTCCACACGGTTCTTTCTGGGCCTGCCGGCGGTGTGATTGGCGCCCTCACTTGGGCGAAACGCGCCGGCACGGATCATGTGATCACGTTCGATATGGGCGGCACGTCGACCGACGTCTCCCTTTGCCCGGGCAGGCCACTCAGGACCCGAGAGTTCGAGATCGCCGGGCAACCGACATCGATTCCCGTCATCGACATCCATACGGTCGGAGCCGGGGGCGGTTCGTTGGCCCGCGTGGACGCGGGTGGCGCACTCAGGGTCGGGCCACAGAGCGCCGGAGCCGAGCCCGGACCCATCTGTTATGGGCACGGCGGCCAAGGTGTCACCGTCACGGACGCTCATGTCTGGCTGGGGCGCCTGCCAGCGGGGGCTTTTCTAGGCGGCGGCTCCGAGTTGGATCGCGATGGGATCCGCGGGCCGCTCCAGGAAATCGCGACGGCGTTGGACATGACTCTGGAAGAAGCTGCCGAGGGGATCCTCTCCGTTGCCGATACCGCGATGGAGCGCGCCCTTCGCGTCATCTCTGTCGAGCGCGGCTACGATCCGGCGGACTTCGCCGTAGTCGCTTTTGGCGGCGCGGGTGGCCTTCATGTGGCGGAGCTGACCAGCAGAGTGGGCTCGCAGAAAGCGCTGGTGCCGCCAGATCCGGGGCTCCTCTCAGCCTACGGGATGCTCGCTTCCCCGGTGACCCGCGAAACATCGCGAACGGTCCTCCTGTCCACGGACATGACCGACATCGATCGGGTGATTGCAGAGACGCTCGACACGCTTGAGGCGACCGCCCTCGAAGAGATGCTCGCCGAAGGCTCGCCGGCGGACGCACTGACGACGGAACGCTGGATCGACGCGCGGTATGCCGGACAGAGTTTCGAACTCCGGGTGCCTGCAGCTACGTGGACGAACGACTTCCATGAAGCTCACGAGGAGCGGTACGGCTACCGGCGCGACGATTCGCCGGTCGAGGCCGTGACACTACGCGCGACGGTGACCGCACCCCCACCACCACTCGCGGTCGATCGGCTCGACGAGTCGCAAGGGATGCCGGCAACCGAAGCGTGCCGCGTGGTGAGTGGCGGAAGCGAGGTGGACGCGGTTCGTGTCTGGCGCAGAGACCTGCGGAGCGGAGATCGAATCGAGGGTCCCGCCGTTGTGCAGGAATACAGCGGCACAACATGGGTCCCGCCGGAGTGGGTCGTGGACGTGGACGAATGGGGCACCCTCCACCTGAGTCAGGCCGCCGAATAGCCCTGCGGGCCGAGCCAGTCGCGTTATCTTTTCCAGTTCGTGCAACGGCTGCCCACGTTGACCGCGACCTACAAACATATGACTGAAAACACCGAGACCCTCGAGAGCCCCCTGAAGACGCCCCCGGCGTCTGACGACGATATAAAGCCGCCCTATTTGGCTGCAGCGATCGCCGGGATTCTGGTATTCGGTCTCTATGCGCTGACGCTCTCCCGCACCACCGCCTTCTGGGATACGAGCGAGTACATCGCGACTGGGCACATGCTTGGGATCCCGCATCCACCAGGGAACCCCACCTTCGTCGTGTTCGCACGTGCGTGGTCGGTCCTGTTGGCGCCCCTCGGTCTCTCGGTCGCGGTTCGGATCAACTTGTTCAGCGCACTCATGGGCGCTGGAGCGCACATGATGTGGTTCTTGGTCGTGCACCACGTGCTGCGCTCATTCTCCAAAGACAAAATCTTCCGACTCGTCGGCGCCTCTGTGGCGGTGCTGGTCAGCTCGACTGCATTCACGGTTTGGAGCCAGTCGAACGTCAATGAGAAGGTCTACAGCGTCTCGTTGCTGACCATTGCAGTGCTCTCTTGGCTCGCGGTCCGCTGGCACGAGAACATCGGGAAAGGGAAGGACGACAACCTACTCGTCCTCATGGCGTTCATTCTCGCGCTCAGCGTCGGGAATCACCTCATGGCCTTCTTGGCTGCACCCGCCATCGGGTTGTTCATTTTGGTCGTCCATCCGAAGACGCTGCTCAACTGGCGGCTGTACGTTATGGCCGGCGTGGCCGCGATCGCGGGTTTGTCAATTCACCTCTTCCTGCCGATCAGAGCCGCACTTGATCCGGTGATCAACGAAGCCGCACCCACTTGCCCAGACATCGGGTCTGCGCTGACGGCAGTTGCGACCTACGGGAAAGCCGGGTGTGAGGCGTTGGCCGAGGCCCTGAACAGAGATCAATACCAGAAGCCGGGACTCATTCCGCGACTGGCGCCATTGTCCTCTCAGTTGGCCAATTACCTCCAGTATTTCGACTGGCAGTGGGCGCGATCTCTCGACGGGACGACCCCGGTGTTCGCCAACCTCCGGTTGCCGTTCACCATGCTCTTCACAGGACTCGGCGTCTGGGGCGCGATTGAACACGCGCGTCGCGACAAAGCCTCGTTCGTCTTCATGGCGACGCTCTTCGCCACGTTGTCGTTCGCCCTCATCTACTACATGAATTTCAAATACGGGTACTCCCTCGAGTCACCCGGCGGGCGCAACCTGCACGAAGTCCGCGAGCGCGACTACTTCTTCATGGGTTCCTTCTCGGTGTGGGGCCTGTGGGCCGGAATCGGGATCACGGCGCTGTGGCGAGAAGCAGCCAACGAAATGAAAGTGGGGCTCAGTAAGACGACTCCAATCCTGGCGCTGGCGCTCATTCCGCTCGTCTTCAATTTCTCGTGGGCGAACCGCGCCGAGGACTACTCTGCGCGCGACTGGGCTCACAATCTGCTCATGAGCGTCGAGCCCTACGGTGTGCTGTTCACCAACGGTGACAACGACACATTCCCTCTCTGGTACCTACAGGAAGTCGAGGGTATCCGACGTGACGTGACCGTGATCGTCACTTCGTACCTCAACACCGACTGGTACACAAAACAGCTCCGTGATCTGACCGCTCCATGCGCGCCAGGAGTCGATCCTTCGTCAGACTGGTCACGAATTCAGTGTCAGCGGCCCTATACAGCCGAGAACACGCTCGCGGCCTATGTATCAGCGGAGGCGGAAGCCGGCGGTAAGGTGCCGCTCTTGGTCCCAGGCGGAATCCGCGCACCGACGAAGTCACTGATCCCGCTTTCTAACGAACAGATCGATCAGGTTTCAGAGAGCGTCGTCCCGATTCAAGGCACTCGCCAAATCCAGATGGGCAACGTAATCGCGACGATTCAAGACGGAGCCAACCTGCTGCCCTGGCAGCAGTACGCCCTCTCGCTCATCAACAACGTCATCGACGAGAGGCCTATCTACTTCGCGTCGAGCGGAAACGCTGCCTCAGCCTTGGGCGTGAACGATTACTTGATCCGCCAAGGTCTGGCGTACCGCTTGAACAATGGGGCGCTGCCTGAGTCGGAGAACGCCGGCTTCCTGCAGATGCAACAATCCTCGTATACCTCGGTCACTGGAGATTGGGTCGATGTGGCGCGGACCGCCGCCTTATTGGACGAAGTCTTCATCCACCGAACCGGTATCCCGGACGATTGGCCCCACTGGCCCGACCTCTCCACGATCGGCATCCCGAACTACTACATGTGGAGCTACCTGGCGCTCACACAGGCCGCAATCCAGATGTCGGACCAAGAGGCGATCGATCGATACCAGGCGCGCGCTGAAGCTTGGCAAGTACTCGGGACTTAAGCGGCCCGCCTAGAGGTCGACGACCACACCGCGGTTGGTCGCCTCGGCACGCTGCATCACGAGTGACGCCACAGCAACATCCTGGACCGCATTCCCGACAGACTTGAAGAACGTGATCTCGTCGGGTGAGGTCCTTCCCTGCTTCCGGCCTAACACTACCTCTCCGATCTCCGCGACCATGACGGACTCGTCCACGAGCCCCTCGCGAATGGCCGCCACGATCTCGCCCGCTTCCTCCATGATGGCTTCGCGCTGATCAACGATGACGCGGGCGCGTTGAACCAGAGCCGGGTCCACTTCGATCATGTCCAGCGTGAACGATCCCACTCCCGTGACATGTGTCCCGGGCTCGATCAGGGTGCTGTCAAAGACTGGAGTCTTGCTGTTGGTCGCGGCGATCACGATGTCCGCGCCGTCCAACGCCTCGTTGGGTGAACTCGCAGATATGGCCGTCACATCCACGAGCTCACGGGCAAGCTTGTCCGCAGACGAGCCGGAGGGAGAGAAGATCCTGACGTCTTCGATGTCACGGACGCACCGAACAGCTTCGAGCTGGGTCCGAGCCTGCACACCGGCACCGAACAGTGCCACGGTCCGGGACTCTTCACGCGCGAGGATATCGGCGGCGAGCCCTCCTACAGCACCCGTTCGGAGCGCAGTGAGCCACGTACCATCCATGAGCGCTGTAGGACAGCCAGTCTCCGGATCTAGGACGAGCACGACCGCGTGAATCGCGGGAAGACCGAGTGCGGCGTTGCCGGGATTCACCGACACGACCTTGGCTCCAGCCTGGTCCACATCAGTGAGATGCGCAGGCATGAAAAGGCTCACACCCTTCTCTGATTCCAGTGCCACGCGGACCGGAACGGTCGCGTGTCCTCCGGAGAGTGCGGCGAACGCTCCTCGCGTGGCTTCGATAGCTGCCGGCATATCCACGCAGTGCCTGACGTCGTCCGCAGACAGAATTCTCATTTGCATGTCGGTACCTGCCATCGCAAAGTAACGGCCAACCCACGGCCAATCGGCACCATTCTATCGTCCAATCCCTGTCACCGCATGAGAGTTCGCCAACCGTGACCCAATCAACCCGTCAGGTGGCTATCGTGGGCGCCGGCGTCTTCGGCGCCGCGTCAGCACTCGTCCTAAGGCAACGCGGCTGGGAGGTCACCGTGATCGATCCCGGACCGCTTCCGCACGTCGATGCTTCTTCCACAGACGTGAGTAAGGTGATCCGAATGGACTACGGCTCAGACGTCTTCTACATGGAGTTGGGTGAAGAGGCGTTCGATGGATGGGACCGGTGGAATCGCGAATGGCCACGTCCTCTCTATCATGAGGACGGTTTCTTGATTCTCTCACGGGGGGCGATGGAGGCGGGGAGCTTCTCAGCGGACAGCTTCGCGGCCCTCAAGGAGCGGGGTCACGATCCAATTCGACTGACCGACGTCCCAACCAACCTGATGTCACAGTGGGATGCCGACAGCCATTCTGACGGTTACTTCAATCCGCGTGCGGGGTGGGCTGAGAGCGGCGCAGTCGTCGACCAGCTGATCGGGCTGGCACGATCCGAAGGCGTGCGCTTCCGTGAGGCAGGAATGGCAGCGCTCCTCTCCGACGAGAGCCGTGTCTCCGGGGTACTCACCACTGCCGGAGAACGGGTCTTTTCCGATCGTGTTGTCGTGGCTGCGGGAGCATGGTCACCGTCATTGTTGCCGTGGCTCTCGGACGTAATCTGGGCGACAGGACAGCCGGTACTTCATTTTCAAGCCGACGACGCCGCTGCGTTCAGTCCTCCGAATTTCTCCCCGTGGTCTGCGGACATTTCGCTGAGCGGGTGGTACGGCTTCCCCGCACTCGAAGACGGACGCGTGAAGGTGGCCAACCACGGTGTCGGGACTCGCCTTCACCCGGACCAGCGAGGAACCGTCAGCGACGATCATGTCGCCCGGACTCGCGACTTCCTACGTGGTGTAATCCCACGGCTGGCCGACCAACCCGTGGTATATCGACGGGTGTGTATGTACTGCGACTCCTTCGACGGCGACTTTTTAATAGGTGCAGATCCCGACCGAGAGGGCCTCGTAGTGGCCACGGGCGGAAGTGGACACGGCTTCAAGTTCGCCCCCGTGCTTGGAGATGTGATCGCGGATGCCGTTGAGGGGATCGAGAATCCTCGGTCCTCCCGGTTTGGGTGGAGAAAGCTCGGCCAGGTGAGAACTGAAGAAGCTCGATTCACCGGAGACTGAGTAGCACCGAGAATGCCCATCAACCTCAACCACCTGAACGCATATGAAGACGATATCGACATCGGAGGCGCCCCAGCCCGCGGGACACTACTCCCAAGGAGTCGCCCACAACGGACTGGTCTACGTCGCAGGACAGCTCGCGATCGATCCGTCCTCGCCAGACTCCCCTAGGGGGGACGCCACGAGCCAGACCCACCAAGCGTTGGCGAACGTCAATGCGGTCCTCCAGGCCGCTGGTTCACACCTCGGCCTCACTTTGCAAATGACGATCTATGTCACGGACGTGACGCTCTGGCCCACCGTGAACGAAGCGTACGCGAAGGTTATGGGTGACCACCGACCCGCCCGGGCGATCGTCCCTATCAGCCCATTGAAGTCAGACTTCGTCATTGAAATTCAGGCGATCGCCGCGATACCGGAGAACGACTCGACATGAGTGCCTAGGCGTCAACAGGCATCCGGACCTCGCGCCCCTTCCGGAGGCGGCCAGTACGCAGTTACACGCTAGCGTCTGCGGGGCGTGCGGATTCGTGGAACTCTACGCGAATCAACCTGCAGAGCTGCAGGAGGCCTGCCGCCGGGCAGCCAAGTCCAGAGAAGATTAGGAAATTGGGCTGGGTCAGCCCATACGCGGCACTGTCATGTTTTCGAGGAAGAGCCGATCTCTTCCTGACAGCGCACGAATGCCGTCGACGTCCAACACGACCAGGAGGCGTTCGACCTCCTCCTGATTGAGCGGATGGAGTACGACGCGGTTGATGTTACCCCACCTCTCGCGATCCTCCAGATTTCGGACGCCCGCCGAGGAGTAATGGGAATTCGGCGCCTCGATGCGACGCAGGACAGCGGCCTTACGGCGCTTCCAGGCAGCGGCACCAGACCCGGAGGCCGAAGCCGCCGACGACTGACATCATCATTACTGGAAGCCAAATACCCATCTCACCACACCGTATCTCGTTCCACCTGACGAGGTACCCCCATGCGCCTCTTCCTCTACGGACTAGGCCGAGAACTAAGAAGGAAAGGTTGCAGTTCCTTGGGCGGGCTTCACCGGAGCACGGAGCAACACGCGTCCCGGCCCCGAAGCCGCTGGCCTCAGAGCCGGCCCCATTCCGGACGCCTCCTCTCGAACCTCGAGAATCGAGTCGAAGAGCTCGGGGCGGGCATCGACCGCTTCTCCCCGGCTGAACAGGATAATCCGGGGGATCTCACGGAGAAGCTTCTGCGTGAGTACTAACGTGCGAATCCGGGCCTCCACGTCGAGTCGATCGAAGGGCTCCTCGAGAACCAACGAACCTAGCACCCGCCCGCCCGCTGCAACGAGCGACGCAGCGGCCAGTCGTGTGGCCACGCGAGCAGTGGCCAAGTCCTCTTCTGACACGGGGGTCAAGATTCCTCGGTCTCCCTGGAGCACCGCCCGACCATCAACCCGGGTAATTGCGAGAATGCGTCCCCCTGAAATGCGGCACACAAATCGTGAGGCTCGATCGAGCAACATGTCCGTCGCTCTGCTCGCACGAACCGCTCTGATGCGTTTCAGAGATGCGATGACATCCCCAAGCGGACCCTGTTGGATCTCACCGAGCTCCTCGACGGTGTCGACCGGACCCAACTCGAGAAGACGGGCGCGGAGGAGTTCCACGCGCTCCGATCCGCCCTCCAACGCCGCATGCAACCGCAGGGATCGGCCTTCTAATTCCTGGAGATACGCCGGCTTCATTTCGAGTTGCTCCCAACGGCTCTTCCACCAACTTCCGTCTTGTACCACGGACTCCCAGTCGTCGGTGAGTTCGGAAAGCACTTCCTCGTAGTGGCTGTCCAAAACCCGACCACAAGTGAGGCACGGTGCCTCCGGGCCTGCAGCTTCCATCTGTTTCAGGCGAGTCCTGAGCTCACGAGCTCGATCGCGGTATGCATGTAGGGTGGTTTCAGCATCCTGCCTTTCACGAAGCCAGTCCATGGTTGCGACCTCGAGGTCCCCGTCGACCTCGACGACATCTGCCCGGAGCTCCTGAAGGTCGCGCTCCGCGGAGCGGAACTCCGCAGAGACCTGTTCAGGATCTACCCGGACCGCGCCACGAACCGGTCGATCCTCTCCGCGGCTGCCGTTCGTCCTAGGGGCCAAATGATCGGCATCACTCCGAGCTCCGCCTCGCGCGAGCGCCGCGTCGACTACGGCGAGTCCCCGGCTCACGGCCACCGCTTCGATGGCGAGGCGAACCGCGTCGTCGAGCGTCTCGCTGTCCCGTCCGCCCCACAACCGCCGGAGCGCGCCGCCAGCCCAACCTCCTCCCTCACGCAGAAGTAGCTCTGCCACCGCTCTTCGAGCACGTCCACCACCGCCGATCACCGCAGTCAGTCCTGTGGGCAGAGAGGTGCTCACACGCCCAACACCTGCGATGTCTCCGTCCAGCGCATCAAGAGCCCCGATGGTCTCCGAGTCCATCTCCGCACGCAGTTCGTTCGGGACCAAACTCCATACGACGTCCCGAGTGCTCTCGCCAAGGACGCCATCCCGTTCGAGCTCGGCTTCGAGCGCGTCCCGCAGAAGACCGGGAGCATCCAATGGGAGCCAGACAGCGGAAGGCACGCGGACTTCTTTGCCTGCTTCTACCGTGAGGTGAAGTGCGCGCTTTCGAAGTTCGCCCAACTGGTCGCCCTGAAGCGCCAAGAGATCTTCCGGCGACGCACCCGCCAGCCGCAGCCGCACGATCTTACCGTCGATGCCGCCCGGCACTTCGTCGGTCACCTCTTTGACCCGGCGCTGCAAGTTCTTGGGATCACCGGAGACGACCTTCACTGGAGCCAAAGCAACGACCGGCCGACTAGGAATCGATCGGAACGTCGTCTCACCGGTCTCTAGGTCGACCGTGAGAAAGCCCTTTTCGTCGGCGGCCTCCTCCCAAGGGTCAAGCGCGACCCGTTCCAGCGAGCCTGAGTAGCGTACATTATCCGCAACCGACCCTCTACGGTGTGCGCCGCCCAACGCGACGTAGTTCCACTCGTCCGGGTCGACGTGGACGCCCTCCTCACCCGAAGTCTCCGCGGTTCCGTGGAGCACGAGGAGGTTCCACTTCATACGTGGGTCAGATTCTGGAATGGCCGGGGGGTGCCGTGCAGCCGCCCGATACGGAACCAGACACGCATGCAGCCCGAGCTTCTCCATGAGGATCGACCGGGTGAGTCCTGTAGCAGCTTCGACGTTCGGAAACGTATCCAGCACCGCGAGAGCGCCGGGATCCCCGGGCCGCCTCGGGGTGTCCCTCGGGCCCGCCACCATAAGCACCGGCGTGTCAGGGAGGGACGCCCGGAGCACTTCCAGTCCTCTGGCTAAAGCTACGACGGCGCTGGCAGGTGGGTCTGGCCGGTCAAACACATCCCCCGCGACCACGATGACCTGCGGAGCAATTCGGACGACTTCTTGGATGGCCCGTTCGAAGGCAGCCGCTATATCTCTCTCTCGCATGTCCGCACCACGTTCGATCCGTCCGTAGGCACGGAAGCCGAGGTGGAGGTCGGAGAGATGCGCAACGATCATACGTCCGGTGGGCCTCCAACGGACGTAGAGAAGCCACCGAATCCGGGATCCAGCGCACTGAGTTCCGCCCGAGAAGCAATCATGATGCGCTCCGTCCCTCCTTCAGCGGTCTCTCGGTGCAGCGTTCGGTGCTCCCACACAGACGTGGGCTCACTTACGCCATCTAGATGAGGCCCCCACGCCAACAGACCCGCTGGTGACACATGAGCCACGAGCGACTCTCGCGAGCGACGTGATAAGCCTCCAGGCCCGCCCAAAGCCGCCAAGGCGTCACCGTCCACCAAGACTAGGTCGTACTGACCGTCCAGTCTCTCGATGAGGTCGTCCAGATTGCCGATGCGTACCGAGCGGCGCTCGGCGTCGCCGATCTCGAGGTCGGTGTCGAGGTGCGCGCTCCCGAGTTCAACGACATCCCGCGTACGCTCAAGGACGTGTACCACCGCCCTGGGATGTTCGCGCACGACAGCTCGAGTGAGCGAAGACACACCCCCGCCCAAAGCCAGCACACGCCACTCCTCCTCCTGAGCTGGCATCGCAGCACGCGCGATCGTTACGTCCCAGGGATCTGCACCAGCCTCGTCCAAGCGCAGCGAACGGCGCAACCGAGTTCCCTCAACGAGGACCCGCGCAGAGCCCTGCCTTCCAGTGCTTCGATCTTCGACGCTGACCTCTCCCAACGGTGTGGTCCGCTCCTCACGAACCACAACGCGGGGCCGCGCGCCAAGGACAACTCCGTAGATGAGGCCGCTCAGAGACAGCATCACAAGACACCCAATGAGCAGCGACGACGGCATCGGCGCCCGAGGCAGCATCAGACCGGTGATACCGAACCCGATCGCCGCACCGAACGCGGCGGGAGCGCCGGGTCCGGGGAGAGGCCCGCGCAGATCGTGCGTGCTGGCAACCGAAAGTCCACCTAGGATCGCCCCACACGTGTAGAGAGGGAACGCAGCCAATACCGCGAGACCGATGCTCTGCCCCACGGCGCCCGAGCCCATCTCTTGCAGAACAGTCCATGAGGTGCCGAAAACAGCGGCTCCGAGGAAGGCGACCAAGGCCATGACCCACCTACGACGAAGCACATCGGTCAACTTTGGGTCGTACTTGGGCATCGCCCAAAGACCGACTGCGAAGGCTCCCAACTCTGTGACGAGGACGGTGCTCAACGACCGCATGAGCCCCGTACCCGCATAGAGAAGGATTCCGATCGCCACCTCAGCGGCTACCGCGGCTGCAGCCCCGACGAACAGAGCCGGAAGCCAACCCAACATGCGGTCGAGGCGGGTCACTCGGACCGAATCCCGAACGAGCCGCCGTAGAAGAGCAGCGGCTCCTGTTCTGACGTTCCTGAAGCGGTCACACGGCCGATCATAATCGAGTGGTCGCCCGCGTCCACAATACGTTCGAGGACACAGTCCAACCAAGCAGCTCCGTCACTCAGCACCGGATTTCCTCCCTCACTCATCATCCACTTCACGTTGTCGAAACGCCCCACCGCCGGATCTCCGGCGAATCGTTGGGCCACATCGGCTTGGTCCGACGCCAAGATCGTCACACAGAAAGCACCCGCAGCAATGAGTGGGTCGTGGGACGACGCCTTTCTATCGATACAGACGAGCACGAGAGGAGGGTCCAGAGAGACCGAGGTGAACGCGTTAACAGTCAGTCCCCTCGGGGTACCGTCGGCCGTAACGGCAGCTACGACGGTGACGCCGGTCGGGAACCGACTCATCACATCCCTAAACATCCCCGAATCCAGTTGGTCCATCCCTACCCGTAGACAAAGGCGCGACGGCTGGCCATATCCGGCCTGCGTCCGCGTTCTCAGCTTGCCCCCGCAGGGGTCAGCACTAGCTTTGTTGGCCCTGAACCACCTACCCGAAGGCCAGATGCGTAGGAATCTCCTAGCGATCGCGGTGATCTTAACCGTGGCTACAGGCTGCGACAACGTCACCTGGGACGGGATCGACGTGCAGCTTCAACCGCCCCCGGCTCGTACCGAGTTGGTGGCCGAGGCCCCGGGATTATCTGCGGCGCTCGAGGAGCAAGACACTCGACCCGAGTTGCCACAGGGTCCCATCTTGCTGGCCGGAGTACGCTCTGGATCAGAGGCGACCCTCTATGTAGTGGGCGAAGTCCAAGGCGACGCCATCAACGAGCTTCCGTCAGAAGAAAGCGCCCCGGGCTTCCACGAGTACTTCGTCCAAGAACAACTCGCTCCCGGCTCAGAATGGACGCTGTTCTCTCAGGGCGTCCGAGTTGGGAGCCTGACTGCACGCGAAGTCTCTCTGAACAAAGATTTTTGCGTACCACGGGCAACGATCACAGGCACGGTTGAACTCGTTCCGGGCGCGGCAGGCACGACTCGACTTATGGGGCTTCCTGCCGATGCGGGCCGAGGGAGGGACTACGACACCTATCGGGTGCATCAGCACGACTACGGCCAGCGGGTCGCGTCCTTGGGAATGGCGAACGCGACGATAGCTCGTGTGCGCGCTGCATTCCCACCTGACGGGCCGCTCTCGATCCGCCAAGACATCCAGGCGCTGCAATTTGTCGACGCACCTGGAGAGGCGATCGCAGCGACCTTTCTGTTCCGAGACCAGCTCTCCGTGAGTGCCCCCGCCGCTGGCGCCTATTCGATTTTTGTGATGGGTTCACAAGTGGGCACCCTGTATCAGCAGACGTTCGAGTGGTACCGGCCGGCTGATTCGCAAGGGAAAGGGGCGCCGCGCTACCACGACCATTTGGACCTGAACGGAGACGGCAAGGAAGAGGTTCTTCTGGACGTCTACGGTTCAGAGTCGCGATGGTTCTCGACGCTCGCGCAACGAAACGGTTCCTGGGTGCGAGCGTTTGAGGATTCCTGCGGTCAGACACCGGTCGGCTGATGCGGCGTCACCCGACGCCGTTTCGTAGCAGTACGCACCTTCTCCTGCTTTTCGCGGTCTCCGCGTGCGGGCCGCAAATCGATGACGCACCTCCCGAGGCGTCCGCCGCGACCATAACGGTCGTCGACGCGACCGGGACCGAGCGTCACCTTCGAGGACCTGCTCAGCGCATCGTTTCTTTGGTCCCGTCTGCCACCAGCACTCTGAGAGCTTTGGGTGTGGAGTCACGGCTGGTGGGCCGGACCGACTTCGACACCGCGCCATGGGTACAGGTTTTTCCATCTGTCGGGGGCGGGCTCGATCCGAATCTCGAAGAAATCGTCGCTCTTCAGCCGGATCTCGTCATCCGATTCGCGGGGGAGCAGGACCCCAGGACTCCGGCGCGACTGGATGATCTGGGGATCACCCACTTCGCGCTTCGGCCGGACCGCCTCGAAGACGCCTACACCTCCATAACTCAGCTCGGTGCGCTCACCGGGTCAGAGCAAGCCGCTAACGCAGTAGTGGCAGAGATTCGAGCAGAGTTGGATGCGCTCCGAAGTGCCGTCGCTTCCCGTCCCCGATTGCGCACGGTATACCTGCTCGGAGGCACGCCGCCTTGGGTCGCAGGATCGGGGACATACATCGACGATGTTCTCTCGCTCTCGGGTGGAGACAACGTCTTCTCGGACCTCGGATCCCTCTATGCGTCCGTGAGTCCAGAACAGATTCGCGCCCGGGAGATCGACGTCGTGCTCGTTTCGAGCGCGGGGGACTTCGATCCAGCGTTGGCACCGGGCGCTCGGATCGTAGAGGTCGGCGGCACGCTCGAAATCCCAGGACCGGGAACCGCCGAGGCCGCCTGGAGATTGGCGGAACTTCTCCACGCCGCGAAGCTCCGGTGAGCCGCTCGACGTTGGGCGGGCTTCTCGTCGCGGCCCTTCTGATCAGCCTTCTATTGGGTGTGGGCTTTGGGTCCGTACCGGTTCCGACCGGCGACGTACTGTCCGTACTCTCAGGAGGGGGCACGGACGTCCAACGCGACATCGTGATGAACCTCCGACTTCCTCGGGTCCTCTTGGGGATGCTGGTCGGCGGCTCGTTGGCACTCGCAGGTGCGACCTTCCAAGCCTTGCTGCGGAACCCACTGGCCGAACCCTACATCCTCGGCATTTCCGGTGGCGCCTCGCTTGGGGCAGTGTCGGTGATCGCACTCGGACTGGTGTCTGCGAGTTCGTGGGCGCTCCCGCTCGCAGCCTTCGCCGGAGCGCTCTTGGCAATCTGGCTCGTCTTCCGGGTCGCGACAGCGACCGGGCGTGCTATGGACGTCCGAGTGCTTCTTCTTGCTGGGGTCGTGATCGCCGCGTTCTTCTCGGCATGTATCGCGTTTATCCTATCGATCTCTCCGGCACGGACCGTCCAGACGGCCGTTCAATGGAGCATGGGCTCCCTGGCGGGAGCGAGTTGGGGAAGCGTCCTGGTCGCGGCCGTCTACACGCTCCCCGCTGCGGGCGTACTCATAGCGCTCTCGCGGCCGTTGAATCTCATGTCGATCGGCGAAGAGACCGCGTACTACCTCGGCGCCGACGTGGAGGGGGTGAAGCGTACAACGCTACTCATCGCGGCTCTGATCACCGCGGCGGGGGTGGCCGTGGCAGGCATCATCGGTTTCGTCGGGCTCGTGGTACCTCACGCGGTCCGTCTATTGATCGGGTCCGACCACCGAGCGCTTTTGCCGCTCTCGTTCTTGGGTGGAGCCGTCTTCCTCACCTTGGCCGATCTCGCGGCACGTGTTGTCATGGATCCCATCGAGGTCCCAATCGGGGTGGTCACCGCGTTCGTCGGCGTGCCCATCTTCTTAGTGCTCCTACGACGTAGTGTAGGACCCACGTGAAGATCGAAGCTCTAGATCTGGTCGTCAGCTACGATGCCGGACAGCGGCCGGCCTTAGATGGTGTATCGATGGAGGCCCTCGACGGCTGCTTGTATGCGGTCCTCGGTCCGAACGGCTCGGGTAAGTCGACCCTCATGCGGGCACTCCTGGGCGTAGAGAAGGTCGACGCCGGAAAGACTTTTTTGGACGGACGTGAGACCCACGAATGGGACAGGAAAGACCTCGCTCGGGCCGTCGGTGTTGTATCACAAGCGGAGACGATTTCCTTCCCTCTGACCGTCCGCGAAATGGTATCCATGGGACGATACCCGCACCTCGGCCCCTTGGAGAGTGAACGCGACTCAGATCGTACCGCGGTCAATTCCGCGCTCGCGGCATGCGACGTTTCGGCGTTCGCTGACCGAGATGTGATGACCCTCTCCGGAGGGGAACTCCAACGAGTACGCATCGCGCGCGCCCTGGCCCAAGAGCCTCGTGCGTTGGTACTCGACGAGCCGACCAACAGTCTCGATATCCGACACGAGATGGGCATTCTCGAACTTCTTCGGGAAGCGGCGGACTCGGGACTCACCGTTGTCGTGGTCACCCACGGACTCGACCTCGCAGCCCGCTTCGCCGACCGCATGCTCCTCCTGGACGATGGCAAAGTCGCTGCAGAAGGCACACCGGCTGAGGTCATGACAGAAGAGACGATTACCGAGGTCTATCAGTGGCCCGTCGCCATTGCTCCCGATCCAGCGTCAGGGGCGCCGAGAATTACCCCGCTACGTCCCCAGCCTCGGACCGAGCGGTAAGGAAGCTGCCGTACCTGGACTCGGCGATCAGTCCATCTTGAACCGCTTCGCGAACCGCGCAGTCCGGCTCGTGCACGTGGGCGCAGCTTCGGAAGCGGCAGTGGCCTAGGTGCTCCTGGAACTCCGGGAAGCAAGCAGCGACCTCTTCAGGTGCCACGCCCCACAGGCCGACATCGCCAAAGCCCGGGGTGTCGGCGACCAGACCACCGCATGCCAAGGCAATGAGGCGGGAGCCTACCGTCGTGTGACGTCCCGTCCCCGTTTTACGAGACAACGCTCCGATCTTGAGGTCCAGCTGCGGATCAACCGCGTTGAGAAGCGATGACTTCCCCACTCCGGAAGGGCCCATCAGCGTCGACGTCCCCGAGCAGAGTAGGTCGTGTAGCTCATCCAGGCCGGTCTCTGTGTTCGCGCTGACTAAAAGCACCCGATACCCAACGCTCTGATAGAGCTCCTGAAGCATCGCCGCCACCGCAGCGGCTCCGGGAAGCTCAACTTTGTTGACGATCAGAATGGGGCGCATGCCGCTAGACTCACCCACCACAAGCAGACGATCTACCAACTCGACGGACACGTCAGGGTCCCTTGCGGACACGACTGCGAGGACTGAATCGAGATTCGCAGCGAGCAATTTGGCTGCGCGGCCACCACGGCCACGGCGCACCAGCTCCGTCTGTCGCTCAGCGACATCTTTGATGGCCCAGGCGTCACCGATTTGTTCAACAGTGACCGCGTCACCGATCACCACCTGCATACCGGTCCGCTGCTGCTGCTTGAGCCGGCCCCGCAGCGAGGCGTCGACACTCGTGCCGTCTTCGAGGACTACACGGTAGACGCCACCGGCTGCCTCGTGAACCGCGCCGTTCAATGGCACTCCTGGATACACGAAGCCCCCCGCCAGAAGTCGCTCTGACAGGGGGCCACATGAACCGACCGAGTGACGGCCGGACAGAACATCACGCCGCGAACGACTCCAGAGCGGTTCCTTTCCCACCCTCGCGCAGGCGTCGCAGTGCGCGGTCCCTGAGCTGACGAATCCGCTCACGGGTCACGCCTAGCATGTTCCCGATCTCTTCGAGGGTGTGCTCGCGCTCACCTTCGAGACCGAAGTACAGACGCAAAACCTTCGCATCGCGTGCCTCGAGCGTTGAAAGCGCTTCGGTGATCGTCTCAGTAAGAAGTCGACTCTCGACTTCCACCTCAGGCTCAGCCGCCTCTTCGGTGATGAAACGCTCGACGAGCTGCGAATCCTCCGAATCCCCGATAGGGGCGTCGAGACGAATCTCAGAAGCGTTCAGCGTCTGGAGCGACTCGACCAACTCAGGGGTCAAGAACGTGGCCTCGGCCAACTCTTCAGTTGACGGCTCCCGTCCCTTCTCCTGCTTCAATCGCTCTTTTTCACGGAAGATGCGCGCCAAGTCGCTCGCCCGGTTGAGTGGTACTCGAACCGCACGACCATGGTTAGCCAACGAGGCGAGAATCGCCTGGCGAATCCACCAGACCGCATAACTGATGAACTTCACGCCCTGCTCGGGATCGAACTTCCGCGCAGCTGTGACGAGTCCAACGTTCCCCTCTTGGATCAAATCCGTGAGAGAGACGCCTCGGTTCTGGTACTTCTTCGCAACACTAATCACAAAACGCAGGTTGGCTCGCGCCAGCTCCTGGATCGCATCCTGATCGCCCAATTGGGCCTTAGCACCGAGTTCTTTCTCCTTCTCAGGAGTGATCAACTCATGTCTGCTAACATCACGCAGATACTGATCGAGTGCGCTCTGCTCCTCCACGCTCGCGTCGAAGCCCGAAAGGACATTCCCCTTTCTACCGCGCTTCTTGGCTGGGCTTGGTTTGGCAGTGGCCATCGCTATCTATTCTCCTTCAAGTTCAACCCCGGACAGTTGGGTAGTTCCGGCTCGTCGGGGGCCTTGAACTTCGTGGCATCCTTAGCCCTTTAAAGTGCCGAGCATGACCCCGAGTGTCAAGCAATTCAAGCACTTTTTGCACCCTCAACCGGTCGGGCAGGCCATCTACGATCTTGAGCTGCCCCTGACTTTCCACCGGGAGGGTGGCGCGTAACTGTGAGCCGCGCCAGTGCACTTTCTGGTAACCCTTTGCGTATGAGTGGTTCCTGTCCGTCAGAGTGCGCCGAATACGGAAATTGGTTACAGCCAGTGACGGTGCCCTTCACCTTCCCGGCTAAGCAATGTCCTTCACCCTAACGACGACTCGGTCCCGCTCCGTGACACACACTATCGTCACCGGCCTCAGCGACATGGGTCGAATCCGGAAACGCAATGAGGACAGCGTCGCGCTGTTTCCAGATTTAAGCTCGGTATTCTGGATGACGATGTGATCGCCGAGCATCTTCGCGTCGGGTTTGCCGAAGTCAGCACCCCAGAAGCCGCTCAGGCCGCATCATCCGCTTTGGTCGCGGCCGCCAATGACGGTGGCGGCTAGGACAATATCACAGTGGCGATCCTAGCCATTTAGCAGTTGGCCCCGGGGAATCGACGCACCACGAGCGGAGCGAGTAAGACGACGCCGAACGACCGGAAGTGGTGCGTCGCTTAGCGAGCCCCAGAAGGACGGAACGCAACCGAGGGCGAGCGCCCCCGGGACACGGCGTACACCCTCGCCGGCCCCTCCAAAAAAAGCTATGCCGACCCCACAGGCCGAGTAATCCGATCCAACACCAACTCCGCCGAAACATCCCGCCGCTCGAACGTGAACACCCGCAACACCCGAGCCGTCGTATACAGCTGCTGCGCCAGCTTCGGCAGATCCAGCACGCCCTGGAGCCCATCGAGCCCAAGGCGCTCGACCGCCCCGCCCCGTCGTTCAACGAGCATATCGAGCTGGAACATGGCCGGCTTCGCCGGGAAATCGATGACGACCTCACCCGGCTCTAGACCGAGCTCAGCAGCCAGGTCATCCTCGACCGCTCTCTTCCACGGTGAGTCACTCACGGCCCAATCCTCGATCTGTCGCCCCTCGAGGTCAGCCGCCGTCAACTCAAGCGCCCGCTTCGGGAGCCGGCGATGACGGAGGTTAGTCATCCACCGCGTGGCAATGCGCTCGGCGATTTCGCCGTCCCCCTCGTGCGCGCGTCGACTGATCTCGTACAGGAGTTCTTCGTCCGTCGGACCGATCAGCTCCTCTGGGTCCAGTAAGCCGGAGCGGACAGACTCTTCCACGATGCGCTTGTAGAGTGCGGTCGCAGCACGCACCGCATGATGCCAGTAAACGTTTCTGAACATCTGATACTTCGCGAAGAGCAGAGACTCAAGCGCCGCGATGGCCTTCTCGTGAACCCCGACCTCGTACTTCTCCGTGACAGGATCTCTCAGTAGCGCCAAACCCTGCAGAAGGCGCGACACGTCCACCTCGCCGTAAGGCACCCCACAGAAGCGGGCGTCCCGGCGCAGGTACTCCATCTTGTCGAGATCTAGGCTCCCACTTACCAGGCCACGGAGGGGGATGTCGCCCTGCCCCGAGATCAACTCATGTAGCCGCTCAGGAGCCGTGAGTCCGAGCGTCGCGAGCGCATCTCTGAGCGCGGGTGAAGCGAAGAACCTCTTGCTCACCTCCTCGTGGTGAGCAGGAACCTGGTCGCTTTCGAGTTCCTCTAGAGCGTGCGAAAACGGATAGTGCCCGATGTCATGGAGGAGCGCCGCGTACGGTACGAGTTCCTCGCCCTCCCACGCTTCAGGCTCGACGCCACCGCGTTCGTGGAGGTGCCGGAGGGCGGTCGTCGTCAGATGGTACACGCCCAATGCATGGTCGAAGCGAGTGTGCGTTGCTCCCGGGTATACCAGGTGCGCCAGACCGAGCTGGCGGATGTACCGAAGACGTTGGAACTCCGCTGTGTCCACGATCCGGACCGCGGTCGGGTCTAGGTGGATCGTGTTCCAGAGCGGATCCCTGATCGTCTTTCCTGGGACAGATGTACTCATACGCTGATTATCGGGATACCACCGAGGAACGAGAATGCCATTTCGGGACGGCGTTGCAGCCCCGGGGCGTACACTCCTATTTTCCCGAAGAAACAGCGAAAGCGCCAGCCCCTCCCTAGGAAGCCTCTCGGCCGCACCACGATGATCCCCAACCCGACCCTCAGAGAGCACATCCGGGCCCGGGCAGAGAACCGCCCCGGTGTCTACCGGATGTACGGGCCGGGCGATGAACTGCTCTACGTGGGAAAATCAGTCCATGTACGGACTCGCCTACTGTCCTACTTCCGGGCAACGAAAGGCGAGAAAGCATGGGAGTTGATCAGTGCGGCATCGCACGTGTCGTGGGAGTACATCCCAAACGAGTTCGCCTCGCTCATCCACGAGATGAAGCTGATTCAGCAATGGCAGCCGCGCTTCAACGTCCAACACAAGCGGAAGAAGATCTATGCGTTCGTGAAGGTGACGAACGAGATCGCACCTCGGGTTCTGCCCGTCAGCCGCATCGCGGAAGACGGAGCGACCTACTACGGCCCCTTCCCGCGCGTCCGAGCGCTCGGCGAGTCCGTCAGGGAACTCAGTCATGTGCTCGGGCTCCGCGACTGCCCCGCCACTACGCCCGTCTTCTTCAACGACCAATTTGAGATCTTCCGGGGTAGACGTCCGCCCCGCTGCATAAGGGCCGACCTGTCGACTTGCCTCGCGCCGTGCGCAGGGCGGCCGACCTCCGGGGAGTACGGTGCCGCAGTGGAACTCGCCAAGCGGTTCCTCGAAGGGCGAGCCGAGGCTCCGCTGAGAGACCTCCAGCAGCAGATGGCCGAAGCAGCGGCACGCACGGACTTCGAATATGCTGCGCTATTGAGAGATCGGCTCGAGCGACTCCAGTGTTTCCAGGACGAGCTGGTCGCGTTTCGCGGACGAGTGCAGGATCTCTCGTTCATTTACCGCGTTCCCGGATTTCGGGGCGACGATCGGGTTTACATCATTCGGCGAGGTCGAATCCGAAAGACGTTGCCCCACCCAAAGAGCTCAAAAGCGAGAGCGAGGGTCGCAGATCAAATCGAGAGCACATTTGCGGAACTGGACATGGGCCCCGCAGGATTGCGCCCAGAAGAAGCAGCCGAGATTCTTCTGATAGCCCAGTGGTTTCGGCTCAGACCTCGTGAACGCAAACGCACTACGCCACCCGACCGGTGGTTCGCTGAGAAAAGACCCGCATGAATCAACGCCCGTCGATCAAGGTGTTCGACGAGTGGCGGATCCGAAAAGCAATCACCGACCGTGTGGCGCTCCGCAGCGCGGAGCGTGCTTTTCGTGCCCTTGGGAAAGGGCTCGCCACCGTGCCGCCCCCTATGGGTTGGGAGTTCCCCAACGTCAACGGCGAGATGCACATCAAGGGTGCCCATCTCCACGGTTCGTCCATGTTCACCCTCAAGGTCGCCAGTGGCTTTTATGGGAACGTCGACCTCGGGGTCCCGACAGGATCCGGCGTCGTTCTCATTTTCGACGCGGAGACAGGATTCCCCCGCGGCATCCTCGCCGATAACGGCTACCTGACCGACCTTCGCACTGCCGCTGCTGGGGCACTCGCTGCACAAAACCTTACGAACGCACGACCACTGAACGTGGCCATACTTGGAGCGGGCATTCAGGGGCAGATGCAATTACGCCTTCTCTCCCAGGTCCGAGACATCGCCGACCTGTCCGTGTGGTCTCGGAGTTGGTCGCGAACCCTTAGGTGGAAAGAAGAACTTGGTAAAGCTGGGCACCCCGACGCCATCGCTCATGAAGACCCTGAGCTCGCGATTGCAAAGGCCGATCTCGTAATCACCGCGACCCCCGCTCGCTCACCACTCATTGGTTCGGGTGCTCTCAAGAAGGGCGCTACGCTCGTCGCGGTCGGGTCCGACGGACCTCGGAAGCAGGAGGTCGCGGCAGATGTGGTCGCTGGGGCTGACAAGGTCGTCACCGACCTGACCTCGCAGTGCGTCCACCTTGGCGAGGTCCACCATGCGGTCGCAGCCGGGTTGATGTGCGTAGACGACGTCTACGCCGAACTGGGAGAAATCGTCTTAGAAGAGAAGCCCGGTCGCGAGTCCGACGAGACCATCATCTGCGACCTGACCGGTGTGGGCGCCCAAGACGCATCGATTGGGGAACTGGCCTTCGTGGAGTTGGCTGGGCAGGACGCTCAATCCGGCGCGAACTGACCCAACAGCCGTCAGGCTTCGGCCAGAGTCCGGTCCGAGTCCATCACGTCGTACTTCAAGAGAGCGATCCCACTATTCGGGAAGGACTCGGAGCTGTGCAGCTCGAGCTTCGCGATACTCGCGAGCCCGGGCACCAGCGGAATGCCCTGCCCGAGGAGCTTTGGGATCACGCCGATTTCGACCCTATCGACCAGCTGCGACTCCAATAGGCTCCGGAAAAGAACCCCGCCCCCGAAGAGCCAGATGTCCTTACCGGCCTGATTCTTCAGGGATGTAACGGCCGTGACCACATCATCGTTGATGATGGTCGCGTCAGGGTGATCTCTTGCACGGAGCGTCGTCGAAACCACAACAACATCCATGCCTGGGAACGCCGCCCAAGGTTCGTCCTGGGCGAGCATGACTTCATACGTGCCGCGGCCCATGAGCAGCGTACCGATCTTCCCGAGATATGACGCGAAGTCGAGGTCGTCGTCCGTAGGAATCCAATCGTAGCCACCGTCTTCGGTCGCAATGAACCCGTCCAGACTCATAGCAACGGAGTACCGGATCCGGCGAGTCACCGACTCAACTCCGCTCGGGCTAGACGCAGCACGGTCTGCGCGTGCGCCCGCGCTTCCCGAGCACGCTCGGCATTGGTCTCGACCAGAATCAATCGCTCGTTGATGAGGTTCTCGAAGCGGCGATCGACCAAGAGCTGCCACGGGTCGTGATCGAAGGGGCCCGGGCCCAGCTCCTCGTGGTAGCCGGTCTTTACATCGATGGCTCGTACCGACACCTCACCCCAGAGATAGGGCATGAGGAAATCTGACGTGAACTCGGACGCCTCTATCAGATCGTCCTCGACCTTGGAGCGCTCCGGCGCCCACCCAGCCAAGGCGGCCCGAAGACGATCCGACCGAATCAAGGACAAATCGCCAGATGCTAAGAGGGAAGCGAGCACGCCTTCCGGAAGGGAAGCTCTCGGATTTCCGATAGCACCTGCGATAAGAGAGTCGAGAGTCAGGTCAGGAAAATCACCCTGCCGACTTCCCATGGCAGCCATGAGCACCTTGAGACGTTGCTCTCCCGAGTTCGCCAGCGTATACAAAGAATCCAACTGGGCCAGTTCGGCATCAATTGCGACGAACTCATCGACCAACTGCTCTATCGATTCCCGCTCCCGGACCCGCTCCCCGCGGTACTCCCACCACGCATCGACTCCGAACGCGATCAGGATACTGAGGACAACCACTCCACCCTCGCCGATCAGCCGCCCAGTAGATTTCTGAACAGGACCCGGCACTAGTTACCCGGTCTCAGGTCGATCCTGACCGCCGTAACGGCCTCTACTTTGTCGCGCGAATAGAAGACGGGGTGGAACTGATCCGTCGCCCAAAGTTCGAACAGATTCCGATAGAACGGTGATTCCGGATCACCACTCTGCCCGGGAGTGTTCATGCCTACGGTGCGATCCCAATCCCCTGTGTCGACGATGATCCGGAACGACGCCCCGCTTGTCTGATTGTCGCCGTTCGTCGTCTGGTTCACGGTCGAGCCATAGCCACCCCTTGGAAGCGGACCTGCCTCGAGCAGCGAACGCGTCACGGGATCGACCGATGTGCCGAGTGGGTGACGCAGATAGGCGTGGTGGTACTCCTCCTGCCCCCACACCCAGCCACCTTGGTCTGGCCCGAGCTTCGCGGTGAGCACAGCCATTGCAGCTTCGAGCGCATCCATCAGCAGTTGGTCACGCGCTGCCATGGGGTCGACTCCGAATTCGCCCGGCGGCACCATCACTCTCTCGATGGTCTTTCGAAGTGAGAGGTTTATTCCCGCCCCCTCAGGAACTGCTGCGGCCCGAACGGCGCGTCTGATCTCCGCCTCCCACGCTGCGTAGAGCCCCGCTGCCTCGGAGTTCTTGTCCATAACGAAGTCCCACTCGAGAAGCAGGTTCTTCGCGCGGAGCGTGCGATTGTCCGGAACGGCGATCTCCTCGAGCATGGGCACGAGTTGGCGCGCAGGGATCGACAATTCGTCGGTCTGCAGGCGCATCATATCAGCCATCGAGAAACGCCGGCCGCTCCCGAGCACTTCTACAAGCCGGAGCCAGCGATACGGATCCGACCACGAATAGCCCACTGCGTCCATGAACTCGTAATCTCTTGGGACCAGGTCGTTGTTCGCGGTGGCGAAGTACCCCTCGGCTGGGTTGAACACATGGGGCTTCGCTTGGATGGGCAGGTAGCCGTCCCACTCGTACCGGCCATCGCCGGGTACAGGAACGAGGCCACTCCAGTTCCGGCGGACCGGGGCGATACCCACCGCCTGCCAGCCGATGTTACCCTCGCGGTCTGCCCAGATCATGTTCTCACCCGGGATGTTCGAGTACGTGCACGCTTCCACGAATTCTTCCCACGTCGTCGCCTGGTCCATTCGCAGGGAGGCGAGGTAGGGGGATCCGCCGATCTCCATCCACCCAGCGCGGACTGCGTAGGCCAGGTCACGGCCATCGTCTTCGAAGACCACAGGCCCGTGTCGCGTGTACTTCAGCTCCACCGTGTGATCCGACTGGCCCTTCACCGGGATGGTCTCGGTGATGACGCTCATCTCTTCCCACTCACCGCGGTATCGATACTGGTTGGGGTTCGATGGGTTGGTCTCGTAGACGTAGAGGTCCTCCGCGTCGGTCGCGAAGACGGTGAGGCCCCAGGCGCCGAACTGGTTGTGTCCAATCGAGATCCCGGGCAGGCTCGGCTCGCCTCCACCGATGACGTCCCAACCGGGTGCGACCAAGTGCACCCAATATCGAAGTGACGGCGCCGCCTGAACGCGATGGGGATCGTTCGCCATGATCGGGTACCCGCTTTCGGAGCGTGCACCGCTCACCACCCAGTTGTTCGAGCCGATATCTCCCTTGGGATCGTATGCGACCGTTCTCGAAGACGCTTCTGCGGCACGTTCCAACATCACGAACGCATCGGGCTCACCGCGGCGGTCATCCACAATATCCTCTGGACGGAAACGCACGGACCCTCGGAACGCGTTGTAGAGCCCGAGGATGTCCTCGGAGAGGGCCTCGCCGTCCAGGGCTGCGTCCAGCTCGAGAATCGGATCCCCGGGGCCGAAGGATGACAGGCTCTTCACGACATCTGCGCCAAGGCGAGCCACGTTCCGCCCTGTAGAGAGCTCCGCCCCGATGTTGCCGAGCAGTCCCTGGTGTCTCGAGATCACGACATCGGTCGTCCAAATGCCCGGGGTTATACCGAGCAGTTCGAATTCGATGGGGAGCAGTTCAGGATTCTCCCGGGTGTGTTCGATATACGCATTGATCCCATCCACGTAAGCGCCAATGATCTCGATGCCGTCGTCGTGGTAGTGGCTGAGTTCCTGGTCGAGGTCACGGCGAAACTTGAAAAGACGCGTCCCGATGTCTCGCTCGAGCTCCCGTGGCCCGAGGATCTCGGACACCGTACCCGTCGCCTGCCGGCGCCACAGCTCCAACTGAAACAGGCGATCCCGCGCGGCATTCCACCCCTGCGCAAAGAAGAGGTCGTGCTGCGACTCCGCGTAGATGTGACTGATACCCCATCGGTCGACCAAAATCTCAACGGGTTGTTCGAGACCATCTGCCGCAAGGCGGGTCGTTTCCTGAGCCGCAGCCGACGCCGGGAGGAACGCGAGGGACAAAAGAAGAACGTTCAGTTTGCTCTTGATAGCGCGCATGGTATCGGACGGCTCGGGAGACATAGTGGGCGGAGTTCCTAGGCTTCGTAGACGGCACGGCCGCCGACAACGGTACGGAGCACCTTAATTTCCTTGATTCGATCCGGGTCCGTCTCGTGCGGGTCCTCCGCTAGGAATACGTAGTCGGCCAGTTTCCCAGCTGTGATCGACCCCTTTTCGTGTTCTTCGAACGCGGCATACGCACCGTGTCTCGTGCATATGCGCATGGCCTGATCGACGGTGATTTTCTGACTCGGCCCCCACTCACGGCCCGAAAAGTCTTTCCGAGTCACCATCGACTGTATGGCCATGAGCGGCTCGTACGGCCCCGGTGAGTGGTCCGACGCCGGAGCGACCATGATGCCGTGATCGAGGAACGACTTGTGAGCAAACATCCACTCCATCTTCTCCGCACCGTACTCGATCCACTTTTCGCCGTGGTAGTGCGCATAGGTATAGAAGGGCGCCGGAATGAACCCTCCGGCCGCAATGCGCTGCAAGATCTCCGGGTTCACTAATGAGCAGTGCTCAAGCCTGTGACGCGTGTCCTCGCGGGGGTATTCCCGTTGCATGCGCTCGTATGCGTTCAAAACCATGTCGATGGTCACGTCACCATTTGCGTGGATCGCGATCTGCCACCCGTTGCGGTGCGCGTCCTCGACGGCTTCGTGGATCTCCTCTTGGGTCATGGTGAGGATGCCGAAGTCATCAGGGCGCCCGGTGTACGGCGTGCTCATAGCCATCGTGCGCTCAGATGCTGATCCGTCCGCAGCGAACTTCACGGGACCCACACGAATCATGTCGTCGCCGAAACCAGTACGGACGCCTGCGTCTCGGAGCGCCGGGTAGGCACCGCCTCGGGCCATCAGATACATCCTCAGGCTTAGACCACCAGCCTCTTTGGCGTCCTGATAGGCCCTGAAATCTTCCTGGCCCGTTCCAGCCTGATGGACAGAGGTCAATCCAGTCGAGTTCATCTCTTGGCAAATCAGGCTGACCGCGGCCGACCGGTCCTCACGGGTTGAGCCACTCGGGACGCTGAATGCACGGCGCGCGCGCTCCGCGACCTTACCGGTCAGTTCGCCATTCTCGCGGTAGAAGTGCCCACCGAACGGATCCGGAGTATTCACCGTCACTCCGGCGACTTCGAAGGCCTTCGAATTGTACACACCGGTGTGTCCGCCCCGATGCCCTACAACGATAGGGTGGTCGGTGCTGACCGCATCCAGGTCAAGACGGTTCACCGGTCGCCCCTCTTCTTGTTTGGTATCGTCGTACATATATCCGACGATCCACTCGCCCGGCGGCGTTTGTCCGGCCCGCTCCCTCAGTGCCTCTTGAATTCGTGCCACGCTCCCCAGGTTCGTGTTGACGTTCTTGAGTGCGTTCAGGCCCGCGCCGGAAGGATGGGAATGCGCATCGATAAAACCTGGCACCACCGTGGCTCCGCCTGCATCGACCACCTCAGTGCCAGCCGCCGCCAGGTTGCGGATATCCGCGTCCGAGCCGACCGCGATGAACCGGCCACCTTTGACGGCGAACGCGGTGGCGTTGGGCATGGCATCGTCTTGGGTCAAAACCAGACCATTCACGACGATTTGGTCTGCAGCGACACCGGCAGAGGCGGCTCCCGCCGAACATCCGGTGGCGAGTCCTGCTGCAGCCAAGCTGCCCAATCCGAGAAAATTCTTCCGACTGATCTCACTCATCATTCACTCCTTAGACAGTGGCACCCCTTCCCCGCACTCCCGCGGGCTTGATCGTACGGAACTGGTGCGCTCGGAGCCAGCACACCGACGAGAGCGCCGAGAACAGTGCCACCAAGGGCATCCAACCTCAGCGTTCCATCTAATGCAAAGGAATGCCCTCCCCGCGGTTTGCATGGCTTTGACGGTCGTGCTGTCCTCATGTGATCAATGGAGCCAGGGCCTGCCGTTCGAGCCGGATCCTCTGTTCGTCGCACAGCAATCCATCGGGCCGGAAGACGTGCTCGTCAGTCATCCGCCGGGACTTTCAATCGAGTTTCCGCGGAATCCGGTGGGGCGGAGTATCCGGAGGTGGGAACGGTGTGAGCAGCCAACTGGGCCGCTGGAAGCCCGCTCACTGGATCGCACAGCTCGACGGCATCTCTGCCCTAGCCGGCCTCGAGTGAGCGCGGACCTTCACGTAACTCCGATACTCCTTGATCGCACGTTCGCGATCTCCGGGCACCTCGGCGAGCCGGCTGGAGATGGTCCACACCTCGGGCCAGCAGTCCACTTATCCCGTGACGACCGGGAACCTATTTAGCCAATTCAATGCCTCCAGAGGTCGTCACGAACGGTACCCCGGGTCACCCCATCCCGGCCGTGGTCCTCCACCGATTGTTCGTAGGAGTCCCGCACACGAGACGGACGGCCCAGCACTTGGTTGTTCAGCAGCTTCGCCTCAACGGCGGCTTCCAACTCTGCATCACCGGTGGCTCGTAGCCGCATCTCCTGGAGCCCGGCCTCGACGATAGGTTGGTAGTTAGGTAGGCAGACCGACCCGACCCGCACAATTCAGCGTTCCTTCAGCTCATTCCAGAATGATTTTCCGTCTCACATAGGTGCCAATTCGCGCCTCGTCTCCGGGAGTTGCAAGAACTCCTCCGTCCTACCCTACCTTATCCGCTGCCCTCCCAAGCTTCGCCAGCCCCTCCGCGATATCCTCTGAACTGATATTCAAGGCCGGTCCGATGCGCACGACAGTTCCGTTCAGGCCACCGACACCAATCAACAAGCCCTCGTCGCGCGTCGCCTGAAGAAACGCAGCAGTCCGGTCGTTGTCTGGCTCTTTGGTCATGGGATCCTTCACGATTTCCATGGCCTGCATGAGGCCCATGCCCCGGACGTCGCCAACCCAAGGGTGACGACCCTGAATGGCCTCTAGGCCCGCACGCAGTTCCGCACCACGAGCCTCCGCATTCGCGGGCGCGTCACACGCTTTCAGTTCGTCTTGGGTCGCACACAGCGCAGCCATCGAAACCGGATTTCCGCCAAAGGTGGAGATCGTCTTCCCCTTCCAAGCGTGCGCGATCTCGTCGGTCGTGACCGTTGCACCCACCGGCGCACCGTTCGCGATGCCCTTGGCCATGACCATGATGTCCGGCTCGACTCCCCAGTGATCGATGCCGAACCAGTGCTTACCGCATCGACCAAAACCAGCCTGCACTTCGTCGATGATGAGGAGTCCGCCGTAGCTGTGGATCACCTCAGCGGCCTTCTCGAAATAAGTCGGCGGGGGCACCACGTAGCCGGCCACACCCTGAATCGTCTCCGCAATGAACGCGGCAGGCCGTCCGTTGGTCGACGTCACGATCACCTCTTCGAGGTCGTCCACAAATTTGTCGACGCAGGTATCGTCACAAGGCTGCTTGTAGGGGCACCGGTATGCGTTGGGAGACTTCGCGTGTTTGATGCCCGCGATGGGGGTAGAGAGCGGACGCCAGCCCGAGTGCGCGGTGACGCTCGTGGCCATGAACGACCGGCCGTGATAGCCAACCCTTAGCCCGATGATCTCGTTTCGGCCCGTGGCCAGGCACGCCATCATGAGCGCCGTCTCAATGGCCTCCGTGCCTGAATTGCTGAAGAAGGTGCGCCTAAGTTCACCCGGAGAAATCTCAGCAATCCTCTTGGCAGCCTCGACCTGCATTCCCGTGGAATACAGCGTCGACACATGGCCCAGCCGGTTCATCTGCGTGTTCACCGCATCATTTACGCGGGGATTACAATGCCCGACGGAAGTGGTGAGAATGCCCGCGAAGAGATCGAGGTACTCTCTCCCCTCCGCATCCTTCACACGAACACCTTTCCCCTCCACCAGGCTGAGTGGCTCGGAGTACATGTGGAGCATCGATGGCAGCAGGTACTCTCGCTGTCCGTGGACGATCTCGGCGCTCGTGGCGCCTGCGGCGAGGCTGGGTGCGGTCATGATTCTTTGGGGTGATGGGGGTCTGCAGAGACGTTGGACCAACGAGAGATGACCACACGCTGATCCGTATAGAACGCGATGGCGTCCCGGCCTTGGGCTTTCAGGTCACCGAAAAACGACCCCTTCGAGCCGCCAAACGGGAAGAAGGCCATGGGTGCCGCGACACCGATGTTGATGCCGATCATACTGATACCGGCCTGATATCTGAATTCACGAGCCGCGCCACCATTGTTGGTGAAGAGCGAACACGCGTTACCGTACCGGCTCGCCTGCATCATGGCGATGGCTTCGTCGACAGTCTTCGCGCGATTGATGGTCGCGACCGGTCCGAAGATCTCCTCGGTCCCGATGGAGATGTCGGGCGCCACGTCCTCGAAGACCGAGGGGCCGATCCAATAGCCGTTCTCGAAACCCTCTACCGAGGCGTCCCTGCCATCGAGCGAGAGCGTTGCTCCGTCGGCCACCCCCTGGTCGATGAAGGCGTTCACACGATCTCGGTGCGGCGCCGAAATGACAGGGCCCATGTCGGTCCCGGGCACCAGACCGTCTCCAAGCCGAATTGATGAGGCGTAGTCCATGAGACGCTCGCGGATCTGTGGGTGAGCATCGCCCACTCCCACGACCACGCTCCCTGCCAAACACCGTTGACCCGTCGAACCGAAGATCGACCCGGCACATGCGTCGAGCGTCGCATCCATATCCGCATCAGGAAGAACGATGAGGTAGTTCTTCGCTCCGCCCAGCGTCTGGACTCTCTTCCCCGCGTTCGCCGCACGTTTGTACACGATCTCCGCAACGCGACTCGAGCCAACGAATGAGACACCGACGATGTCTGGGTGATCACAGATCGACTCTACGACCTGCTGCCCACCGTGGACCACGTTGAGGACACCGGGCGGTAGGCCGGCTTGTTCTGCCAGCTCTACGATCTTCTGGTGTGTTAGCGGGTCCTGCTCGCTGGGTTTCAGAACGACTGTGTTGCCGGTAGCGACCGCGTAAGGCCAGAACCAGAGCGGGATCATCACCGGGAAATTGTACGGCGTGATCACGCTAAATACCCCTAGGGGCTGCCGCCACGAAGCCGAGTCGATTCCGCTCGAGATCTCCTCGATCGTGTCGCCCATCATGAGCGTGGGGATACCACACGCATGCTCGACGTTCTCGATGCCACGCTGAACCTCACCGCGCGTCTCCGCGATGATCTTGCCGTGCTCGATTGTCAGCTGCGTGGCGAGCTCCTCCTTGTGCTCTTCCAGGAGTGCCCTGAACCGGAACATGACGCGCGCACGCTCCGGAGATGGCGTGGACCGCCACGCCGGAAACGCCGCTTTCGCAGCCTGAACTGCTGCGTCGACATCGGAAGCAGTGGAAAGCGGGACTCGCCCGATCTCCTCTCCCGTGGCTGGATTTCTGATGGGAAGCGACTCGGTCGCCGAGGCTTCGCGCCAGGCTCCGCCCAAATAGTTCTGAATCATCTCGTCGCTGCCTTAGAGTGTCTGACGGAGGGGGGGGCAAAAGTAGGCGGCGGTACCGAGGGTCGCCATCCATGATCCAGCGATCGCGTACGACGGCATATGCGACGAAAAAGCGGGGGCCGACACAAGTCGACCCCCGCCAGTTTCCACAGCGCTGAGCGCCGCCGATCCTACTGCATCCGCGGACTCGTACTGGAGCTGCGGACCGCGAGCGAGCAGGCCGGCCACGATCCCTGCTGGCCCCCACGGCCCTGGATCTCCGTACGTTGCGTCCGGTCCGTGAATTCATCGTCCTCAGACGCGAGGTACACCAGAGACGCAGTCAGCACTGCGTTATTCCGCAAGTCGTCGAAAACGAGCTTGTCGAACGTGTCCCGGTGCGTGTGCCAGGTGTGAGAGCCGTAATCCCAACCCAATGCTCCGAGGTTGAAAGCGGGCGCACCGTGGCAGATGAACGACGCATAGTCTGAACCTCCACTGCCCGGGCTGCCCAAGTTGTGCGAAAGGCCTCTCGTGACCTCTGCCGGCACCTGCCCGATCCAGCGCGCCAGGGAGCCATACGCTTCGGTCAGCCCCTGAGCATTCATGTTCACGATTCGGCCCGTACCGTTGTCTTGGTTAAAGAGCCCCTGGAGGCCTGCAACAACCTCAGGATGGTCCTCGGAGAACGCGCGAGAACCGTTCAGCCCCTGCTCTTCACCGCTCCACAGACCGATGAGAATGGTCCGCTTTGGGTTCGGGTACGTGCTCCGGAGAATCCGCATCGTCTCCATCATGAGAACAGAACCGGACCCGTTATCCGTGGCCCCGGATCCGCCTTCCCAGGAGTCGAAGTGGGCGGACAGCATCACGTACTCATCTGGGCGCTCGGTCCCGCGGATCTCGCCGACCACGTTGAAGACCGGGACCTCTCCACGGTTCTCGGCCTCTGCCGTCAGGCGCAGCACCGGGTTCTGACCGTTCGCGGTCAGGCGATGCACGAGGCTGTAGTCCTCGCACCCAAGCTCGAACGTAGGGGAGTCACGATTGTAGGCATTGAAGACCCGCGTCGTGCCGTACGATCCCGGCCACTGTGACGTGATGATCCCCGCAGCGCCGGCTTCCTCCAGCGCCGCGTGCAGATCACGGCGACGGCCGTCCTGCGAACCCGTTGCCGCTAGGCTCTGCGCCCAGCGGCGCTGTCCCATTGAACGCTCCTGTGCGTAACGCTGCGCAGAGCCGGGTGCACCAAATTCGGCCCACTGCTCGTTGGCTCGGCACGACGTCTCTGGGTAGGACATCATGACCCACTTCCCGCTCACCGTGCCGAGAAACGCTTCCCAGTCTCCCGGCGAATCGATCACCGGAAGAGCAGTGACTTCACCCTCGACCGGTCGGCCGTCAGTGCCGGGGCTCCATGCGAGAATGCGGCCTTCTAGCGAGCGGACCCGTGGCGAGATCAGGTCGACGTGGCTTACGCCGCGCGCCCAACCTTCCCAAGTCCCATACTGCTCGGTCTTGGCTTCGACGCCCCAGCCTTGAAGCGTCTTTACGGCCCAGCCCTGAGCGGCCTCGATGCCTGGCGACGCAGTAAGTCGCGGCCCGACCGAGTCGAGCAACGCCTGCGCGAGGGGCTCGAATTGGGAGTTGTTCATGCCTTCGGCCCAAATGGCACGAAGAACCGGATCGTCGGTCGCGAGCGACTGAGCGTCCGCCGCACGAGGGACAAAAATCACCAAGGCCACAACCGCAGCCGACAGGTGAGTCAAACGAACAAAGCTACGCATTGAATCCACCTCTTTAGAGTGAACTACCGAGAACTTCCAAGCGCCGGCCCTGCCCGTTCAATGATCTCGCGGAGACGATCATGCGGGAGCGCAGGTACTGTATATCCGTCGATGCCCGTCAGCGTTTCTGCTGCGAGCATCGCGTTTAAGATCGCTTCTTCAGTGGCATGGACAGACGCCGCGATCAGACCGTTGAGTCTGTCGTTCGGCAACATTCTAAGTGCCGGTGTCCCCGAACGCGCCGCGGCAGCTTCACGATTCGCCGTGCTGAATCCGAGGAAGATATCGCCCGAACCGTTGTACCCCATCCCCCCGATGCGCGCGAGGCCCAATGACGTCCGAGTGACGAGTCGCTTGATCTGAGTCGGCAACAGCGGAGCGTCTGTCGCGAGCACGATGATGATGGAGCCTGCGCCGTCCGGGATCTCCTCTAGGGCTCCCTCGGCATCGTCACCGGAATCGCACCAGGGAACGTTGCGGCGGAGCGCCTCGGCTGGGATGGATCGATCCGCGTAGCACGCTGCGGGCTGCGGCATCATCTCGCCAACCGGCAGTCCGGCAATACGCAGGTCCGCACGAAGTCCCTGATTGCACTGCACGAGAATCCCGACCGTGTACTCCCCGACCACTCGGGACGAGCTCCCAATACCACCCTTGAATTGATGGCAGCGCATGCCCGTGCCACCGCCCACCGCACCCTGCTCGACGGCACCGCCGTGCGCGTTCTCAATGGCCTGGAAAGCATGTTCGGGTTTCACATGGAAGCCGTTGATGTCGTTCAGGCTGCCGTCATATGTCTCCGCAACGACGGGCAGGGCCCAGAGAAAACTCGGGTCACGCAAGCGCATCCAGTCGATCACCGCATCCCGAACGACACCCACGCTGTGAGTGTTCGTAATGAGGACGGGGCTCTCCATGATCCCCGAGTGCTCGATCCAGGTAGTGCCGGTCATCTCACCGTTGCCGTTCAAGCTATACCACGCTGCGAACACCGAATCACCGGCATTCCTTCCGCGCGGCATAATGGCCGTCACGCCTGTGCGAACCGGACCCTCTCCAACGACCAATCTCCCTTCACCACGAATGATCGTGCTATGTCCCACCTCGACGCCAGCCACATCTGTGATCGCGTTGTTCGGCCCTGGCGTTCCCGTGAGTGGGATGCCGAGGGACCGAGCGTCGGGGACTTTCTGCGCGGCAACCCCTGAGGCAGCGAGCAACAACAAGAGAGCCGACGCGGAGAGGATTCTCATCCCTTATACCCAGCCATCTTCTTCACTCGGGTGAACTCGGCCTTTTTCACGGATTGAACAGAGAGCCGGCCGTACCGGATCAACTCCATGTCCGCGAGTGCAGCGTCGGCCTTCAGTTCGGGCAAACCAACAATGTCATCGAATTTCCCTACGAATTCGACGTCGACCATGAACCAACGCGGCTTCTCCGGGTCAGACTTCGCATCGAAGTACTTGTGCCCCTTCTTGAGCGCGAAGTGGTCCGGGTAGGCCAGCCCACAGACTCGAGCAATTCCCACTGCTCCAGGCGGCTTGGCGTTCGAGTGATAATAGATCACCTCGTCGCCAATCTTCATGGCCTGCATGTTGTTGCGGGCCTTGTAGTTGCGGACGCCTTCCCAGCACGTCGAGCCTTCTTTCTCTAGATCGTCGATCGAATAGACGTCTGGCTCCGACTTCATCAACCAATACTGCTTGGCCACCTATGCCTTCCCGTTCGAGGATGTGTTTTCAGGGACCATCAAGATGGGGGGCCAATGGCCGCACGTCACGTCGGGTCAGCCCGGGACTTCCAAAGCGTCCAAGATGTCGGCGACGTCGTCAGGGACGTAGAACTGCATCCCGATGGGCACCAAACCTACCTCCCGGAACATCTCCCGGTAGGTGCCGGGTTGGCGCTTCTTGAAGCCGACCATATCCCCTTCCACCTCATCGGCTCGGGTGAACGTCTCCAGGAAAGCAACGCCCTCGACAAGGTCTGCGAGAACCGGAAGGCCCGCGTCGATCTGCGCGCTCGTCAGGTAGTGCATTACATCCGAGCAGACTACCAGGTCGAAGCGGTCTTCGAAGACGTGATACTCAAGCTGCTCAAACTTGCCCATGCGGAGGTTTCGTTCGGTCCCGAAACGGTCCACCGCGTAGCGACTCGAGTCGATCCCGATGTAGCTCGCGTCTGGCCTCAGCTCATACAGAACGGGCTGCCAACGGCCCTCACCGCACCCAATGTCCAGTATGCTCTGGAGCGGCCGATCCAGGACGAACTCAGCCATCGCGACACACGTAGCGATCTTCCGCTTCAGCGTCGGTGCAGAACCGATCGCCGCGAAGCGGCCGCGGTACCATCGCTCGAAATACTCACGGTCATATTCTTTCACGGTAATCCTCGAACGACCTTCGTCAGAGTTCAGACGTCCCGATATCGACCTCGATATCACGCCACTTCTCTCGCCTGAAGATCACCACGCTGAGCGCCGCGCGAGCGAAGTGTCCGGAGACGATCGCCATCCAGATGTGATGTGGCTCGAGGGTGCCGAACGTTTTGATCAGGAAGCACATGCCGAGCGGAATTACGAGCTGCGACAGAATCGATATGTACATCGGACTCTTGGTGTCACCGGTGCCCTGCAGGCCGCCCGTGTATGCGAGTGCCACCGTGATGAAGAGACCAGACACCGCGAGGTATCGGAGGAGTTCAACGGCGATCTCGAGCACGACGTTGTCGTCCATGCCGAAGATGCCCAATAGCAGTTCAGGGATCAGAATAAAGGTCACCCCGATTCCAGCCGCGAGCATGAGACCAAACCCGGCTGCCACGTTGACCGACTTCGCAGTACGGTCGGGCTTCCCCGCTCCGAGGTTCTGACCCGCGACCGCAGCCGTCGCACCCATGATGCCCACGGATGTCCACGTGATGAAGGAGAAGAGCTGCGTGTAGCTGACCACGTACGCGGCCTGTGCCTGCGCGCTCATGGCCAAGGAGCCGATGAACGCCAGAAGGAAGACACCACCCACGTTCATAGCCACACCCTGAATTCCGGTCGGGAGCCCGAACTTGAAGAGCTGCTTGATGACCACCCAGTCGGGACGCCAGTTCATGCCACGGTGGAACTGGACCACCCACGTTCCACTCATCAGCCGTACTAGCGCGTAGATACTCACGGTCGCACCCGCGATCACGGTGCCCATCGCCGCGCCGGTGGTGCCGAACGCTGGAATGGGGCCGAAGCCGCGGATGAATACGACGTTCAGCGCGATGTTCAGCAGCGTCATCGCAATACCGAGCCGCAAGGGCGTCTTGGCGTCACCCGCGGACCGCAGGGCTCCACCGAGCATGAAGAACATCAGCATGCCGAAGGAGAACATGAACATGATGCGCAGATAAGGGAGTGCTTGGACCTGCACCTCGGGTGCTGCGTTCACCAGGTTCAGAAGCATCGGTGACGCGAAGTACCCAACCGGTGCCATCACACCCACGACGAGCATCACTGATGTCAGGAACGCCTGATAGACCGTTCGATTCACCTTCTCCGGTTCGTTCGCGCCGGTGAAGCGCGCCACGAGCACCCCCATGCCCGTGAACAGCGAGCTGATGAAGACGACGACCACTAGGAAGATCTGCCACGACACGCCGATCGCGGCATTGCCCATGTAGCCGACGTAGTTCCCGACCATAGCATGATCGACGATACCCTGGAGCCCACCGATGATGTTCTGCAGCATCGTGGGCCACGCGAGCTTCCATACGGCACCGCGGATGGGACCTTCGACGATCGATCGATCGAAGGACTTTGCTTTACGAGAGGTGTCTTTGGCCAAGCGTCAGGTCCGTTTGGCCGGGAGGGCCTCGATCCAGGGTCGGTCCCCGGACGGGACGCCTACCAAACCACGTGCATTCTGTTCTGCCTGCGATACACCCAATGCCGATCCCCGTCCGTATCCAGGTAGGCTTCTTCTTCCTGTCTGCAGGACGCAGGTTTTCCACCCCATTCCGGGACGGGCGTTGTCGTCTGCATCTCGGTTGAATGCCACGTGGACGCCAAGAGGACCGCGTCCCCACGCACCGGAACACCGTCCTGCTGATCCCACATGCCAATGAGCGGGCCAGCACCGTGGCCATGATCGCCGATGGGGTGCGTGTACATCGTGCCATCAATGCCGTCCGCCCGCATCTGAGCGAGCGTGCCCGCGAGGATCTCATTTCCGGTCAGGCCCGGCTCCATGTTGTTGAGCAGGATGTCCTGGAGCCGGTTGGTGTTCGCGAGGCACTGTCTCAACCCGGCGGGCACTTCGGACTCTCCGTCCTTCATGACATAACCCATGTGCTGGGTGTCCGTGTGGAGGTTCTCAGCGACGACGCCGAAGTCAGTCCACAGTAGATCACCCTTCTGGATGACAACGGGCCCGCCCGCCGGCACGACGCCCTCTCGCTGCACGTCGACGGAGGTCTGGAACCAGGTCGTGTATCCGAGGCCCTGAATACGTTGACGCATCCACCAAAGCACATCGTCTGTGGTGGTTACCCCGGGGGTGATCACGGCGTTGGAAAACGCTTCAGAGATGATTGCATGCACCGTCTCTGTGACTCTACGGTAGCGCGGCATCATCTCGGGAATCCGCAGCGCTATGTAGTTCATGGCGAGACGTGACTCGCGCTTCACGCGACCGGCGTATTCCGCCCCCAACGCATCGGTGAGCGCTTCGTACTCGCCCGTGTGGAGTCCATCTGAGAACGCCCAGTCAGGATCAATATTTAGAACGATGTTGCCGGGGTCGCGGTCTTCGACCAATTCACGGAGAAGCCGCCACTGCTCATTTCCCACCAACTCCATCGTCTCCTCGGTCGGAGCCGGGCGGATCGAGCGAAAGGCGGTGAACACCCCCCCCTGAGCCGTCCCCCCCAGAGCCAGCCGCTCGATAGCACCATCTTCTTGACGCGTGAACACGTAAATGGACCGCCGACGCGCCGCGAAGGTAGTCGGCGACGTGATCGACCAAAACACCGGGTCCTCAGCATATTCGCGCATGGACAGAATCCACATGTCCACGTCGTACTCCGCCATGAGTTCGGGCAGCACCCGATTCATGCGCTGTTCGAGCCAGGCCTGCTGCTCTACCGCCTGCTCACGCAACGTGGGGAGCGGATGAATGCGCGCCGGTGCGTTGTCCGGAACGTTAGCGGGGGCCTGTGCGGCCATCCCCGCAGGAAGGGTCAAGGTCACGGCGGCAAGTAGCCAAAATTTCATGTTCAACTCCCTAAGACAATCCAAGCGCTGATCGAAAGCCAAACGACTCCAATCACACTGAGTACAATTCAGTCGAGAACGTTCGTTTTTTGTTTTCCTGCCTCACCATGGAACCAGGCGAGGATGATCGCAGAAGCGACGCCACACGCGGCGAAAGGCAGCGTGAGATTATACAAGACGTCGGGCAGCAACTCCTGATCAGCGGTTAGTTTGTTCATCAGAGACATCAGGGCAAGGCCTGCACCGCCGGTGATAAGCACCACCTGCGGCACCCTGCGCTTCATCAACTGTTGAAAGTCTGCAGTCTCCTCGACACCTCCAGACCCTAGAGCTAGATGGGCGCTGGAGGCTCCGCTGGGGACGCCGCAGAAAAGTGGCCTGACGAGGCGAGAGGGGCTCTGATGATCTAGACCTCGTCGTTCTGCAGGACGGCGGGGTCGCTTCTTGGACAGGGCCGCCTACTTAGGACCCGCCGCCTTCACTTCGTCACCGACCTGGTCAGCAAACTTCTCGAAGTTGGCCTTGAACATCTCAGCCAGCTTCGTAGCAGACGCGTCGTACGCCTCGCCGTCCGTCCACGTGCTCCGTGGACTGAGCACCTCGGAAGGCACACCGGGGACGGCCGTCGGAACATCCAGGCCAAAGACCTCGTCCGTCACGAACTCCGCGCCCTCCAGGTCACCGGCAATCGCCGCGTTCACCATGGCACGCGTGTGGGCCAACTTCATGCGGCTCCCAACTCCGTAACCACCACCGGACCAGCCGGTGTTCACAAGCCAGACCTTGGCACCATGCTCGCGCAGTTTCTCACCCAGCATCTTCGCGTAGACACCAGGATGACGCGGTAAGAACGGTCCGCCAAAACACGCGCTGAACGTCGCCTGCGGCTCCGTCACGCCCCGCTCCGTCCCTGCGACCTTAGCGGTATAACCGGACAGGAAGTGGTACATGGCCTGTTCAGGCGTCAGGCGGGAAATCGGGGGCAACACGCCGAACGCATCCGCAGTCAGGAAGACCACGTTCTTCGGGTGCCCGCCGCGGCTCGGCAGAACCGCGTTCGGGATGTAGTGGATTGGGTAGGAAGCCCGCGTGTTCTCCGTAATGGAGCCGTCCTCGAAGTCGATCTCCCGGGTGGCCTCACTAAGGATCACGTTCTCGAGAATCGTCCCGAACATCTGCGTGGCCCGGTAGATCTCCGGCTCACCCTCAGGTGAAAGACGGATCGTCTTCGCGTAGCAACCACCTTCGAAGTTGAACGTGCCCTCTTCGCTCCAGCCGTGCTCGTCGTCACCGATAAGGCCACGCGATGCATCCGCGGAGAGCGTCGTCTTACCGGTGCCAGAAAGGCCGAAGAAGAGTGCAGTGTCTCCCTCGGGTCCGATGTTCGCCGAGCAGTGCATGGGGAGCACGCCAGCTTCCGGCAGCATGTGGTTGAGGACCGAGAAGATCGACTTCTTGATCTCACCGGCGTACCGAGTGCCACACACCACGACTTCGCGAGCCGTGAAGTTCACCATGATCGCAGTTTCAGAGTTCACACCGTGCCGGGCAGGGTCCGCTTTCAGGTGCGGAGCATGCAGCACCGTGAAGCCAGGCACGAAATCGACGCGTTCCTCAGCCGAGAGGCGAAGGAACATGTTGTACGCGAAAAGTGAGTGCCATGCGCTCTCACTGATGACGCGGACGTTGATTCCATGCGTTGCGTCCTCCCCGGCCCGAGCATCCTGCACATAGATCTCATGGTCGTTCAGGTAGGCAACCACGTCCGTGCGCAGCGCGGCAAAGTGCTCAGGTGACACAGGCACGTTCACCTTGCCCCAGTCGACCACCCCTTCGCTGTTCTCGTCGCGGACGACAAAGCGGTCGTTAGGCGACCGCCCCGTGTGCGGCGCGGTTACAGCGGCGATGGCGCCCATGTGAACCAGCTGGCCGTCGCCCTTCGCGAACGAAGCTTCGTAGAGCTGCGCCGGGGACAGGTTGTAGTGTACGTCTTTGGTTGGGTTCAGGCCGTGATTCTGAAAACCGTAAACGCCCTCGCCGGATGCGGTTTCAGACTGCTCCATGGTCCGCGTTGTCATTGCTCCGATTATCTCCTGCTAAATCCGGCTCCGTGCCCTACCCACACATACACCCGGCGCCGGCAAATTAATCACCAAAAGAACAACCCGGGCGCACTCCGATCAGCGTCCGGGCAGGGTTTCAAATCTGCTTGTTTCTCGCCTGCCAGTCTACCGACGCCACGGTCGCCAGATTCAGCACGTCTTGGAGCGAACAACCACGCTGCAGGATGTGGACGGGCTTGGCCATTCCGAGCAGCACTGGCCCGATCGCATCGGCTCCACCGAGCTGATCCAACAGCTTGTAAGCCGCATTCGCCGCCGACAGCCGCGAAAAGATCAGGACGTTGGCCGGGCCCTTAAGATTCGTGAACGGATAGATGTCCCGAAGCTTGATGGCATCGACAGCAGTGTCTGCCTGCATTTCACCGTCGATCTCCACATCCGGATCTGCTTCACGGACCAACCGAACCGCTTCCGCCATGCGGCTCGACTCTTCGTGCTGCGCTGACCCGAAGTTCGAGAAACCCACCATCGCCACGCGGGGCTGGATCCCCAGTTCGCGAACGAAATTCGCGGTCTGAAGAGCGATATCCCTCAACGTCTCGGCGTCTGGCTCGATGTTGACGGTCGTGTCACCAAAGAACAGCAGCTCACGGTTCGGGAATGCCAGCATGTAGAGTCCGGAAACATGCTTCACTCCTTCGGCAGGACCGACCACGTGAAGCGTTGGGCGGAGAACCTCACCGTAGTTGGCTTCGATCCCCGCAACCATCGCATCGGCCTCCCCCGCTTCGACCATCGAAGCCGCGAAGTAGATGGGCTTGTAGAGATTCCACTGCGCCTCGGCGAGCGTCAGCCCGCTCCTCGCGCGTCGCTGGAACAGGGTCTCCGCGAATTCGTGCCGCTTGGTCTCGTCCTCTGCGGCATAGATGACCTCGACGCCTTCCAGGTCGACACCCATCGACTCGGCCTTCTCGGAGATTCTGCTCGGGCGCCCGAGCAACACCGGAGTGCAGATCCCGTCCTGGAGCATCTGCGTAGCCGCACGGATCACATTGTCGTTGTGTCCTTCCGGGAAGACGATACGTGCCGCCTTTCGACGCGCACGATTGGTCATCCACCGCATGACCTCCCGACCCGGCCCGAGCGATGCTCTGAGCCGATCGCGATACTCGTCCATGTCGAGTTCGGTACGAGCGAGGCCGGTCTTCAACGCAGCCTCTGCTACCGCGGGTGCGACGTGGAACAACACGCGATCATCGAACGGCTTCGGAATCAGATACTCCCTCCCGAAGCTGATCTCCGATCCGTCATACGCGCCCCGTACTGTGTCCGGCACCTCTGCACGCGCCAGATCGGCCAAGGCATGTGTCGCTGCCAACATCATCTCCGCATTGACCCCTCGGGCGCGCACATCGAGTGCTCCCCGGAAAATGAAAGGGAAGCCGAGGACGTTGTTCACCTGATTGGGATAGTCTGATCGTCCCGTGGCCGTAATCGCGTCGTCCCGTACGGCATACACGTCCTCCGGGAGGATCTCCGGGTCGGGGTTCGCGAGGGCAAAAATCAAGGGGTCTCTGGCCATGGACTTCACCATGTCCTGGCTCATCGCACCCTTCACGGACAGGCCGATGAAGACGTCAGCCCCTACCAGCGCGTCCCCGAGGGTCCTCGCTGCTGTCGGAACCGCGAACGGTGCCTTGTACTCGTTTATCCCAGCTTCGCGGCCCTCGTAGATCACTCCCTTCGAGTCACAAATCAGGATGTTGTTCTTGGAAACGCCCAAGCGCTGGAAATGCTCGGCTGTAGAGAGGGCCGAGGCCCCGGCGCCGCTGAACACGACCGTAACTTCCCCGATCTTCTTGTCGACGATCTCGAGGCCGTTCACGAGCGCAGCGGCCGCAATAATCGCCGTACCATGCTGATCATCGTGGAAGACGGGGATGTCCATCGTCTCTTTGAGCGTCCGCTCGATCACAAAACAATCAGGTGCGGAAATGTCCTCGAGATTGATCCCGCCAACGGTGGGCTCGAGCATCTGGCAGAAGCGGATGATTTCCTGCGGGTCCCTAGAATCGACCTCAATGTCGAACACGTCGATTCCAGCGAATCGCTTGAATAGGACGCCCTTCCCCTCCATGACTGGTTTCGAGGCCAGCGGACCAATATCCCCGAGGCCCAATACCGCAGTGCCGTTGGAAACGACGGCGACCAAGTTCCCGCGGGCGGTGTATTTGAAGACATCATCGGGGTTCTCGGCGATCGCGAGACACGGTTCCGCCACGCCGGGAGAGTAGGCGAGCGAAAGGTCGCGCTGGGTCGCCACGGACTTCGTGGGGACCACTTCTATCTTCCCTGGACGGCCCTGGGTGTGGTAGTCGAGGGCCTCTTTGCGCCGGTTCGGCATGTAGGCGTTACTCCGGGAACTTTTTAGGGGATTTGCTCAAGATGAAGCGTAGAAGAGCCTCTGATGCCATGCAATCCGATCGATCTCGGGAGCGCCTCATCCCCGCGAGAACCGAGCCCGGCGAAAGCGCCAGAAATCCAGTCGCTGCAATCCTTTTACTGGGACCGGCGCTAGCCTCGGCCGTAGGGGCGCTCACACCGATCGGGGCCCACGCGCAGGCGACGGCACCTCAGGTGTGCGAGGTCGGCCGGATCTCCACAACCACAGTGGACAACAGATCCACCTTCTAGGTCGAGGAGCTTCCCAAGGGGAGTCCTCTGCGCTGGCTGTACGGGCTCGCCAACGCGCTTCACATCACGATTCGCCAAAGCTTCATTCTCAGGGAGGTTCTGTTCGAGGAGGGTGACTGCTCGAACCCCCTGCTCCTCGGAGTCTTCGGAACGATCGGGGGAGCCTCGAGAATCCGAGTCTTCACGACCCTGAGCCCCTGGCGCTGGACGGACACGGACGGATTCCACCCGTGGGTCAGGACCGCACTCGCGGGTGACGTGATGGCTCTCGGGGGAGGTCTACGCGGAAGTCCGGTCGCCGCCCATCGACTCCCTGACGCGCCCCGTTTCATCATGGGCTGGCTCATTGTGACCGGCGACGCGCCCGTGTTCGTGTTCCGGAAGTGGGGCGGACCCAGCCTTGTCGACCTGGAACGGATTCGGGTCGACGAGATCGTGGACAGGGGCTTCTTCCGCAGAGTCGACCTCGGAAAAGGTGCTGATCCGGGTGCTTGTCTCTTCTTTGCGTCGGGCGGCCCGAGCACGGAAAGCCTCCGCGCCGAGTTCCTTTTGGGGTAGTCGAATCAGGGGCCGAAAAAAAACCTTTGACCCTACAAACAGGCTTTTATACCTTGTCTCTCATCCTAAAATGTTTCCTGGCAGCTTTGTCGACCGCGTGATATCCCAGCTTTGAAGCGGGTTGTCTGCGGTCGATTGCGCTGCGCCAGGTCTGTTCGACACCCCAGATGAGGAAAAGAAAAAACGAATGTTTTCTTCTTCCCGTGGCCTGGATTCATTCGATCAGTACCTACAAGACGTAGAGAAGTACCCCCTCATTCAAGACCCCGGCGAAGAGCGAGAACTCGCTCGACGCGCTCGTACGGGTGACAAAGAAGCAGCCGAACGGCTCGTAACCGCGAACCTGCGCTTCGTCATTTCGTATGTGAAAAAGTACCAAGGTCGCGGCCTTGGGCTCGCCGAACTGGTATGCATCGGCAATGAGGGGCTTCTCAAGGCGGTTAAGAAATTCGATCCCGACAAAGGCGTGAAGTTCATTTCATACGCCGTTTGGTGGATCAGACAAACCGTTCTACAGGCGCTTGCAGAGCAGACTCGTTCCGTCCGCATTCCGCTGAACCAGAATTCGAATCTGGCAAGGCTCGCGCGGACCAACACACAGCTCACGCAGTCGCTCGGCCGTGCGCCGACCGATCAGGAAATCTCGAACGAGATGGAGGAGCCCGTGGAGACAATCCGGGCTCTTCGTCGCGTAGCGGCGTCTGAGTTGAGCCTGGACGCACCCATCGATCGCTCCGATCGTGACAGTGCGAGCTTCGGAGAGCGTTTCTCGGGTGCCGAAGCATCAGACATTGAGATGGATGTCGAGGCGATTGCACGTCGCGATTTCCTTGAGACGATGTTCGAGCAATACCTGACGGAACGCGAGCGGAAGATTCTCTATCTCTACTACGGTCTGGACGACGGTGAAGAGAGGACACTCGAGGAGATCGGTTCCTTACTGGGCGTGACGCGCGAGCGCATTCGACAGATCAGGAACCGGGCTTTCGTGAAGCTCCGTGAGAGCCCGCACGGCGAGTCTCTGTCAGGATTCTGGGCTGCCAACTGACGCAGCCCCGGAGAGTCACCGCAGAACGAGGGCCCCGTCCACTAGGACGGGGCCCTTCTGTTTGCGGAACCGCCGGGGAATAGGGAGCGTACCACGTTCACGGTCCGTCCCACTTCGGTCCGCACGCTCACTCGAACCATCCGGTCCGTGAAGCTCTCACTCGGACATCTCCTCTTGGCTGTGATAGCCGGTGCCTGCTTTGCGAGCTTCGCACACGACGCGCGTGCTCAAGCACCGGAATCGTGGAACGGCGGCCGCGTGCTGGAGCTTGTGGATCAGGCCCAGGCTGTCCGGTCTTCGGTAGCCGTGGACTCGGCATTCCAATCCTACCGGGGAGAAGCCAAGGGATACGTCTACTTCTTCATCGATCGGCCCGATTCCGAGGAACGAACGCTCGTAAAGGCTGACCAAGTCGCTCTGGATCTGTTCTGGCGAGCCCCGAACGAGACCCGGCAACGCATCGTCGGGCTGAGGGACGAGAAAGTCCTTCCGACCAACATTCGTTATCACCTGGATCACCTCACCGTAGTCCAAGATGATTTCGGAGACTTCATTCGCCTCGGCGACGGCGATGAAGTAGAAGAGGTCCACCACCCTATCGGACCTGCGGGGCGGAGCCATTACGACTACCTCCTCGCCGACTCCCTCAGCATCAGCTACGGAAGTGGACCGGAAGAGATACGGGTCTATGAGGTAAGCGTCCGGCCTAAGAATTATGAAGCGCCTGGGTTCATTGGGTCGATCTACATCGATCGGGACACCGGTGCGATCGTGAGGATGAACTTCACGTTCACGCCGTCTTCGTACGTGGACCCCTACCTCGACTACATCCGAATCTCGCTAGACAACTCACTGTGGGACGGCCGGTACTGGCTCCCCTACCGACAGGAGGCCGAGCTACGTCGAGAACTCCCTGTACTGGACTTTCTGGCCGGCAGCATCATTCGCGGACGTTTCGAAATCGGGCAGTACGAATTCAACGCGGAAATTCCACGCCAGGTCTGGCTGACCCGAGGCGTCAGTGCCGCGAGTGAGGAAGAACGTCGTGCTTTCTCGTTTACGAGGGGACTTTTCGATGACCTGGAAGCTGAAGGTCTTTCGTCGTCTACAACGATCGAGGACATCCGGGCGCAGGCGAGCCAGGTCATTGGGCAGAGGTATCTGAGTGGGCTCTCGCCTTTGCGACTACATCTTGGTGCGGCCTCCGACGCGCTCCGCCACAACAGAGCGGAGGGTGCCTACTTCGGGGGCGGCCTTACCCTCCGGCCCGGTGGTGACGTGCTGCTGCGTACCTCCCTGGGTTATGCCCATGGACGCGGAGAGGGAGCGGCCTCGATTTCGGCATCAGGCGGACCCGGCAGGATCACCCCCAAGGTGCGGGCCTATTGGAACGATGTTCGCGACATGGGACAAACTCAGGGCGCGTCACGCCTGGTAAGCTCTCTCGGTTCGTCCTTCGGGATCCAAGACTACACGGACCCCTACTTCGCCCAGGGCATGAGCCTGAGCTTCTCGAGCGGGGATGCCTCCGCTCCTGCAGTCACGCTGCTCATGGAACGCCACGAGTCGGCAGAGGACGTCGTGTCCGAAGTACCCGGTGTCGACGCGAGGCGTGTGAAACGAATCGACGACGGCGTACTCGTCGCGCTGAACGTCATGCGCGCCATCGAGATCCCTGGAGCGGGGCAACTGACCGCGAACGCGAAGCTCGGCCGGTTGGGCGAACACACGTTCGGCACCCTACTGGGTGCGGCGAAGTGGCGTGTCGAGTCGATGCAGGAAGGTCGTCGCATCGACCTCAGCCTTGTGGCAGGCGTCACATCTGAAGGCACTCCGCAACAAGGACTCTTCCTCCTCGGCGGCCGAGGCACCCTTCCCGGCCACAGCTACCGGGACTTTGCCGGAACCCGATTCTGGCTCGCCTCATCCGAAGTGAACCTCCCCCTGCGATGGCCGCTCCTGAGCTTCCGAGCTTTTGCCGCAGCGGGCGGCACCTACTTCGGCGAACGCGTCCTAGTCGATCTGCTCCCAGATCGATGGCCCGGTAGCGACCAGGGTGGACTTCGGGGCTCCGTCGGAATCGGGGTCGCATTGGGCTGGGACGTGATCCGGCTCGATATGGCGCGCGGCGTTGGAGCGGGAGGCGGCTGGGAACTCATCTTCTCTGTCGCGCCACAGTTCCGCGACTGGCTCTAAGCCCCGCAGACGTAGCGCCGGGCGACAAGGCCCGGCGAACCAGGTTCGCCGGGCCTCCGTCTTACGCGGCTTCCTCCACGTCTTCGTCCTGCCCACCCAACTTCGAGCTGAGCATTACGACGCTGCTGACATGGATCTCAGCAGTCGGGATCGTGACACCGTCACGCTCATAGGTGTCGTACTCCAGGCGCCCTTCGATGTAGATGCGGTCACCAATTCGGATGAAGTCTTCCGCGTACTGAGCCTGGCGATTCCACAACGTTAGGCGGTGCCAATCAGTGCGCTCGGTCTCATCCGAATCGGCCGGAGCCCGGCGGTTCGTGGCGAGCGAAAAATGCGCGACCTTCGTCCCGCTCTTGGTCTGCTGAATGTCCGGGTCACGCCCGACGTTCCCCATCAGCGTGATCTTGTTTACGGATCGACTCATTCGACTCCCTCCCTTGGTGGTCCAACCCGCCCGGAGCGATCTCCGAGCTACGTACACCAAGGATGTGCTGGACACCGGGGCGTTAGGATGGCGGGAGGGGACTACTTGCACTCGTACCAATTCGCACCGACGCCCGAATCAGCCACGAGGGGCACGTTCAGCTCCATAGCCCCCTCCATGCGTGTGACCACTAAGTCACGCACAGCATCGACCTCGGCCTCAGGCACCTCGAGCAGCAGTTCATCGTGCACCTGGAGTAGGATGGTCGCAGACGTCTCAGCTTCGTCGAGTGCAGCCTGCACATCGATCATCGCCTTCTTCATGAGATCAGCAGCGGTGCCCTGAATGGGGGTATTCTGAGCTACCCGTTCACCGAATTGCCTCATGTTCCAGTTCCCCGAGCGGAGCTCGGGCACGTAGCGGCGGCGACCCATGAGCGTCTCGACGTATCCCTGGGTCTTCGCCATCTCGACCTGGGCGTCGAGATAGTCCCGCACTCCGGCAAAACGCTCGAAGTAGGTGGCAATGAACTGCTTCGCCTCCTCACGGGAGATGCCAAGCTGACGAGCCAAAGAGAACGGACCCTGCCCGTACAACGTGGCGAAGTTGACCGTCTTCGCCTGCCCCCGCATGTGACCGGAAACGTCATCGATGGGTACTTCGAAGATCACCGAGGCTGTTTGTTTGTGGACGTCGATGCCCTGAGTAAACGCCGTAACAAAGGCCTCGTCGCCCGAGAAGTGCGCCATGACGCGCAGCTCGATCTGGGAGTAGTCCACGGCCAAAAAGAGGTGCCCCGGCTTCGCCACGAAGCCCTTCCGGATCTCCCGACCCAGATCCGTCCGTATCGGGATGTTTTGGAGGTTGGGATCACTTGACGAAAGACGACCCGTGGCCGCGACGGCCTGGTTGAACGACGTGTGGATGCGGACAGTATTCTTGTTCACAAGAGCAGGAAGCGCTTCCACATAAGTGCCTCGCAGCTTCTCGAGCTCACGGTACTCCATCATCAGCCTCGGGACCTCGTGGCCCTGAGCTGCGAGCTCCTCTAGGACCGAGGCATCCGTAGAGGGTCCAGTCTTGGTCTTCTTGATGATGGGTAAGTCCAGCTTCTCGAAGAGCACCGTCCGCAGCTGCTGCGTCGAATTCATGTTGAAGTCGCCGCCAGAGAGCTTGAACACGTCCTCCTGGATCAAATCCAGCTCACGTTTGAGCTTGGAACGCATCGCCCGGAAGAAGTCCTCATCAATCGCAATCCCAGCCAATTCCATACGCAGGAGCATGGGCACGAGCGGCATTTCAAGTTGTGCCATGAGGTCACCCAACGAGTGCTCGTTGAGTTGTTCCTGGAAGTGCTCAGCCAACTGGCCCGCGAGATCCGCCTGTTCGCAGACATAGTCACGCGTCCGCTCCACCGGAGCCTCCGCAAACTCGATCTTGTTCCGCCCGCTCCCCACGACATCCGCGAGCCCAACCGCCTTGTGCGTATAGATCTCCATGGCGCGCACCCCAAGGCCATGGTCCCGCCGGCCTGGGTCGAGCACGTAACTCGCCACCATCGTGTCGAAGTTGAATCCGTCCAAACGAACACCGGCCTGGTGCAGCGCCCGGGCGATGTGCTTCAGATCGTGCCCGACCTTCTGAACAGAAGCGTCCTCGAGCACAGCCCTCAAGGCGACCATTTCAGCGGAATCGAGCGCGGGGAGATTGGTCACGACCCCTGGGCCCTCTCCTTCGAAGGTCAATTCGAAAGGCTGATGATGCGCAAAGGGCAGATACCACGCAGATCCACCCTCAATCGACAGGCCAAGTGCGACGAGGGAGCCCTTTAGGGGATCTTCTGCGGACGAGTGGCAGGAGACGGCGACCCGTCCCTCCCTCGCGACCGCCGCAACAATCGCGGCGACTCCATCAACCGTATTTACGACCTCATAATCGACATCGGCCTTGTCCAGCTCAGCAGTCGCTACCCCACTGATCTCGGCGACTGTCGCAAACTGGTCGGCGAGTCGTCTAAACTCGAGCTGCACAAAAATGTCACGCAGTGCCTCGCTGTCTGGCTCGCCCACTTTCAAAGCGTCGAGGTCGAGCTCCACATCCAGGTCCGTCATAATCGTGACGAGCTGCTTGGAAAGCCGAACCATATCAGCGTTTTCCGTGAGCGACTTGGACGCCCGAGGAGGCTTGAGCTCCGCGGCATGCTCAATCAGCGCTTCGATGTCCGGATGCTGTTCTAGCAAGATGACTGCGGTCTTAGGGCCGATTCCCGCGGCGCCGGGAACGTTGTCCGAAGAATCCCCGACCAAGGCCAAGTAGTCCGCGATCTGGTGCGGCGGGATCCCGAACTTCTCGTCCGCATTTTCCTCGGTGACCCAGTCCGCGGCGACGCCCGTCGCACCGCCCCGCCCCGGATTCATGAGGTGGACGCTCGGCCCGACCAATTGGTAAAAGTCCTTGTCACCCGAGACGATTACGGCCTCTAGGCCGGCCGCAGCAGCCTTCGTGGCGAGCGTCCCGATCACATCGTCGGCTTCATATCCGTCGAGCTCGATGATGGGGTCGTTGAAGCCCTCCACGATGTCACGCACCCGCCCCAGGCTCGCCCGCAGATCATCCGGCATCTTTTCGCGAGTTGCCTTGTACTCCGGATAGATCTCGTCCCGGAACGAATCCCCGGCGTCGAACACGACCGCAAGGTAGTCCGGGGAAAAGTCCTCCCGGATGTCCATGAGGAACCGAGTGAAGCCAAAGGGCGCCGAAGTGTTCTCTCCGGCGGCGTTGGAAAGGGGGCGGTTGATGAACGCGAAGTACGAACGATAGATGAGCGCGTACGCGTCGATCAAGAAAATGCGCGGCTTGGTCTTAGGGGGGATCTGCAAGGTGACGTCGATCGGGTGGACTGTGAATGTGCCGCTGAAGTGGGTCGAATCGCCCCACAGAGGGTGAAGATAGAACGCCTTGGACTACGACGCGAAGGCGGTCACTGTGCAACAAAAAGCGCCCCACGGCCGTGAAGCCGAGAGCGCTTGGGGACCCGGTGAGGGGCGTCAGGCTCTGATGACTTTGTCCGCCTGAGATCCGTTTTCCGATTCTCGGACCTCGAATTCGACATCCTCACCTTCGGCGAGCGTTCGAAAACCTTCACTCTCAATGGCAGAGAAGTGAACGAAAATATCATCATCTTCCTGCGGATGAATGAAGCCGTATCCCTTCGAGTCGTTGAACCACTTCACGGTCCCTTTGGCGAATTCACCTTAGGAGTGGACCCACGGACTGCGCAGGCGATCCAGAACGGCGGCTAGGATTTCTGAAGAGCTTGAGGGGGACGTGGCGCCAACTCGCCCTCGCGGCAACCTCTCCCGGCTACTCATGCCCCAGGATGATCGGCCCATAGAGCGCGCGATACACCCCAACGTTTCGACGCACATTCTTCACGTAGCCCCGCGTCTCCACAAAAGGAATTCGCTCCGTAAAACGAAGCGGATCTGCGGCCTCCGGGTACCGGCTCCAACGCGTCGCCCGAGTGGGCCCGGCATTGTACGCGGAGAGCACGAGCGGAAGATCGTTATCGTAGCGAGCACTCATGTCCACAAAGAACGCCGCACCGAGGTGCAGGTTCACTTCGGGAGCCGTGAGGTTGATCTCGCGAAAACCCCGGGGGCCATGGGTCCGTGCCAACTCCGCACCCGTTGGAGGCATGACCTGCATGAGGCCGACCGCCCCGGCGTGACTCACGATATCCGCCTTGAACGCCGATTCCTGCCGAATAATCGAGGCCATCGTGATCGGATCGATGCCCCACTCGGCAGCCTCACGCTGCACCAGCGCGCGATATGGGAATGGGAAGGCCACTCGTATCAAACGACTGTCCCACTCATGCCCATCGTCGCGTAGCGCCCACCCCAGATTGATCCCATCGATCGTGCGGCCACGCTCAATGAGCGCCTCCGCTAAGCTGAGCATGTCGCCCATGTTTGGGCGTGCCTGCGCCCGAAGCTCCGAGATCTCGTTCGACACAGCCCGCTCGAGGCCAGACTCCGTATACAGATCGATGGATCCAAGGCCCTCCGTGAGCCACTCAGGAACGTCCGTAGCCTGGCCATCAGGGACGTCGACACCGAACTGCTCCCCGAAGAGGTCCGCCCCCATCACACCGTAATAAGAGACCGGATCACCTCTCGAAATCCGATCGATGTGAGCACGAGCAGAGGTCGTGTCGCCCAGTTCCAGGCGGGTGCGACCGGCCCAGTACGAGGCCTCCTGCCAGCGGCGACCGTTCGGGAAATCGACCAGATAGGACTCATAACCGTCCACAGCCGCAGCAAGATCGTTGCGACCAATGTAAATCTGACCTGCCCGCATTCTGGATTGGCCGGCGCGGGCATGCGCACGGGCGTTCGCCGCAACGAACGCATACTGCTCGAGGGCGGTATCGAGGCGACCTCCTGTGTGTGCCTGGTCCGCGCGCGTAAACACAATCTCGGCAGCCTGAGGGCTACCCGGATACTCCTCAATGAGCCAACGACGCAGAGTACTCACTTGGCTCGTGAGACCTTGCCGGCGCCTTAGTTGCGCCCAGACGTCGAGGTTGCGCGGTCCGAGCGTCGGGTCGCTGGTGCCCTCACGAATGGCACGGAATTCCTCGATGGCCTCGTCCTGTCGACTCCGCACCGTGCCCATGAGTCGAGCCCGCTCGATCAGCATCGACGTCGGGGCATCTTCTTCATTTCCGGCGGCCATCCGGACGACTCGATCGTATCCGATCAAGGCCCTACGCCCGTCTCCGGCACGGTCGAGGCTCCTAGCCAGTTGAAGCGTGACCTCTTGATCCGAGTCGTTGAGGTCCATGAGCGGCGCGGCCGCCCGAGCCTGCGCGGCGCGTGAACCGTCCGCAAACGCTTCGACAAGGAATACGCGGGCTTCCACCGTGTCTCCCCCCGTCAGGGTCAGTCGACCTAAGTCAGCTGCTATGGCAGCCCTACGCGAGCCAGAAAAGGCGGTGTGCATCTCGCGATACATCCCTAGTGCTCGCGCCGTGTCTCCGGCCTCAACGAGTGCATCCGGCAAGGCTCGCCACAAGAGGTCATTCGCCGCTGGTTCACTTATGCGGCGCAATAACTCCTCGAGCGCCTCAACATCGCCATCGAGTCCCAGTGCAAGATCCACCGAGAGCCAGCTGACAAGCCTCAAGGCAGCCTCGGGGCGGTCCATCAGAGCCAGAGACTCATCTCGCGAGCCCGATTCCCAGAGCGCTCGGGCACCTCGAATCAGAGCCGTTTGATATCGCTTGGACGCGCTGGGTGCAGTGTGTAAGAACGCCTGGTAAGCCGCGGCCGCCGCGATCGACTCACCCAGTCCTTCCTCCCCCCGGCCGAGCAAGTAGAAGCCGGCGCCGGCGCCTTCCGTCCCGATCCACGACGCTTCACGCAGTAGCTCTACAACGCCACGCCAGTTGTTCCATCCGGCTTCAGCTCGGGCGAGCAGCAGGACATCCGCGGGAGATCCTTCCGCAGCGCCTTCTTCCCGGAGTAGCCGTGACGCGTGCCAGAACCGGCCGGCCTCGAATTCTGCGACGGCTGAATCGGAAACGAGCGCCACCGGACCCGCGGAATAGCGGGCCGGGATCGTAGCGCCAGCGAGGGCGACAACGATGAGGGCAGTATGGGAGAGGCGTCGGGTCATGGGTCCGAGGTAAAGACACGCGCGCATGGCATATCGCTGGAGTCACGCGGGAGTTCCACGACCGGGCCCGGGCGCCCCGTTTGGAGGGGGGTAGAAGCTACGGACAGGGCGAGGCTAGGGCGACGTCCCGTCCACCAAACAAAAAAGAGGCCGCCCCCTAAAGGGGCGGCCTCTTTAGCCTGCTTGCGTGGCAAGGATCAGCCAGTGCGTCCGTGCTCGATGGCATGGAGCGTGTCGACCATCTTCTGAGCCGACTCTTCCATGTCGATCACCAGACCATCGATACGGGACACGAAATAGTTGTGTCCGATCGATACCGGGATGGCGATCATCAGACCGATGGCGGTCGTAAGCAGCGCGACCTTAATACCACCAGCAACCAGCGTTGCCTCAACCTCACCTGCCGCCTCAATAGATTCGAAGGCGATGATCATACCGATAACGGTACCGAGGAAGCCGAGGAGCGGCGCGATGTTCGTCAGCGTCGCGAGGATCACGAGACCCTTCTCAAGCTTGCTCATCTCGATGAGGCCTTGGTTCTCAATGGCCTTCATCACACGGTCCGTTCCCTCTTCGTGGCGCTCGAGGCCAGCGTATAGAATGTTCGCGGCCGGCGCGTCGGTGTCCCGCGTCAACTCGAGAGCTTCACCGATCCTCTGCTGCGTCAGGAGCTCGTCGACGTCCTGCAGAATCTTCTTCGTCTTAATGGCCTTACCCGTAAGGCTGACGAATTTGATCATGATCACGACGAGCCCGATCAGCAGACAGAGAGCCAGCGGCCAGCGCATGAATCCCGTATCACCCCAGAGCCCCACCACTGTTTCTGAGAGAGTCTGATCCGTAACCTCGAGGCCCGGAATTTGAAGCAGTGCGCCGTAGAGTTGAATCGCCAAAGCGACCTCCAGCCGTTGTTCTTCGTTTGTGTTACAGAACCCCCTCGCACACGGGTGCGACGGGGCGCGGATTTCGTAGAGGGTCGGATTATGGCCCTCACCCAAAAAGGTGTCAACCCCTTATCAGGCGCCATGATCAACCTTGTGACACGCGGTAAAGTGCTGGGTTCGCCTTGCCTCCAGCAAAGGTATATCCGTTGTGCACAAAGCATCCTTACCGGGGTGGAAACAGCGCGTGTGAAACGGACATCCAGAGGGAGGATCTATCGGGCTCGGGACGTCCCCTTCTAGCACGATCCGAGTGCGGTCTTCCCGCCCGGACGGGTCGGGCCGCGGCACCGCGGAAAGCAGTGCCTGAGTATACGGGTGCTGCGGATTTCGGTACAACGACTCAGAATCCGCCATTTCTACGATACGCCCGAGGTACATCACAGCGACCCGATCGCTGAAGTGTTCCACGAGAGCCAGGTCGTGAGCAATGAACAGATAGGTGAGGCCGAGATCGGCCTGCAGATCTTGAAGCAGGTTCACTACCTGAGCCTGTACGGAAACATCCAGCGCCGAGACTGGCTCATCGAGAATCAAAAAGTCCGGCTCGACAGACAAAGCGCGTGCGATCCCCAATCTCTGTCGCTGGCCGCCACTGAACTCATGTGGGTAGCGATCAATGTGCTCAGAACGAAGCCCAACCCGCTCCAAGATCTCCACTGCTCGCGCCCTCCGGTTCGGCTGCCCCAACCCATGCACGTAGAGTGCCTCTTCCAGCATCGCACCCACAGACATCCGAGGGTTCAGAGAACCGAATGGATCCTGGAAAACGAATTGAGCCCGTCTCCGCATCGCACGGAGTCCGCTCCGGTCCATCCCGCGCACGTCCTGACCATCGAAATGGACAGAACCGGAGGTCGGTTCTATAAGACGGAGCAAGGCTCGCCCCGTCGTCGACTTCCCACAGCCCGACTCCCCTACCAGCCCTAGGGTTTCACCGGACCAGAGATCGAAGGAGACGCCGTCTACGGCCTTCACATCCCCCCCTGAGCGCCCGAACAAACCCCTGCTGCCGGGGAAGTGCATCTCAAGGTCACGCACCTTGAGGAGCGGCTCAGAGCTTCGGTCGATGGGACGGTTGTTCATGGAGCAGATCCGCGGACTCTCAGGTCGCTTTTCCAACAACGTGACGTCCGGCCTGCGTCGCCAATCTCAACCAAAGCCTGATGGGAGGCGCACCCGTCCTCCGATTGTGAACATCGCTGACGGAAGCGGCATCCCGCCGGCCAGTCAGTGGGGCTCGGGACCGTGCCGGGAATCGGATTCAGCCGAGCCCCCGCCCGATCGATGGAGGGAAGGGAATCCATCAATCCTTTCGTGTACGGGTGCTTGGGCGAGGAAAAAATCTGCTCAACGGTACCGGTCTCAACGACTTGCCCGGCATACATCACCACGACCCGATCACAGACTTCCGCTACGACACCCAAGTCATGGGTGATGAGCATGACCGCCATACCGTACCGCCCCCGAAGTGGAGCCAGAAGCTCTAGGATTTGCGCCTGGATGGTCACGTCCAAGGCGGTGGTGGGCTCATCGGCAATCAGGAGCTTCGGCTCGCATGACAGAGCCATCGCGATCATGACTCGCTGCCGCATGCCTCCAGACAGTTGGTGTGGATACTGGTCCAAGCGGCGCTCAGCTTCCGAGATCCCAACTTCGGTAAGGAGTCGGCCAGCCTCGACGCGAGCTGCCTTGCGGCCCATACCTCGATGGAGACGAAGGGACTCCGCAATTTGATTGCCCACCGAAAAGACTGGGTTCAACGAACTCATCGGCTCTTGGAAGATCATGGAGATCTCGTTGCCCCGAAGCGCTCGCAGTCTGGCTTCCGTCGCCCCGACAAGCTCCTCTCCCTCGAAGAGAATGGAGCTGGATTCCATGACCTCCGCCGGCGGCTGAGGCAGCAACCCGAGCACGGAAAGTGACGTCACGGTCTTCCCGCAACCGGACTCACCGACGATGCCGAGCGTCTCTCCCTCCATGACGTCGAAAGAGACTCCATCCACGGCCTTGGCGATGCCCTGGTCCGTATGGAACCAGGTGCGCAGGTCGCGAACGGAAAGCAGCACATTACTCATGAGCGAAGTCTCGGGTCGAGCGCATCACGAAGTCCGTCACCTACCAGGTTGAACGAAAGAACGGTGAATACGATGGCGAGTCCTGGGAAAGTCGCGATCCACCACGCGTTCAACATGACCTCTTGGCCGTCTGCGACCATGTTGCCCCACGACGGGGTAGAACTTGGAAGGCCGACCCCGAGAAACGACAGCCCCGCCTCTAGCACGATCGTGTTTCCCACGCCTAAGGTCGCGGCCACGATGACCGGCGCGAGGGCATTTGGAATGAGGTGCTTCAGAATGATGCGCCGCTTCGAGTAACCCAACGCCTGAGCCGCCTGGACGAACTCACGTTCGCGGAGCGAGAGAACCTCACCGCGGACGATTCGAGCCGTCGCAGGCCAAAGCGTCAGTCCCAGCACGACAACGATCAAGGAGAACGAGGGCCGGAACACTGCCACGATCGTGAGGAGGAGGATGAGCCTTGGAAAAGAGATCACCATGTCGACGAAGCGCATGACGACGGCGTCGACATAACCTCCGAGGTAGCCCGCGACCGAACCCACGAGTGTGCCGATCGTGACCGCAATCCCCATCGCCAAGAGTCCGATGGTGAGCGAAATGCGGGCGCCGTACAACAATCTTGTGAAGACATCGCGGCCGTATTCGTCGGTCCCCAACAGGTGCGCCTCCGACATCCCAAGGAAGCGTCCGTCGACCAAGTTCTCGGCCTGCGCCAACGGATCCAGTGGCGTGATGAGGGGCGTGAGGATCGCCACCAGGTAGAGCAGGACCAGCATGATGAGTCCCACTACGGCAGTCCGGTTCCGCGAGAAGGCGCGGAGCGCGAGATCCCACTGACTGACCCCGACGACCCGGGCCACTCTAGTGCGACTCACGTCGAACCACGACCAGAGCCACATCCCCACGAGCCCCCCGACTAGAGTGAGCACGGCGAACTTGTCGTCCCATGCGCCGCGCATCGCCCCGGGGATCAACTCGAATGAGGCCGCAGCAATCCACAGATGACCGCACCAAATCAGCAACGCCATCGAGCCGACGCCCCATCGGCCATCGAGAATCTGGGGCAACCCAGGAAACGCCAAGGAGAGGATCCTGTTGCGTACGGACCGTGCGGGCTCAGTCATACCGAATCCTGGGGTCGACCACAGCGTACAGAGCATCTGCCATGAGATTCCCCAGAACCACGAACGTCGCAAAAAAGAAGCTCCCACCCATGATCATCGCGTAGTCACGCTGGCCGATGGCCAGAACCATCGCCCTACCCATGCCCGGCCATGCGAAGACGCTCTCGATAAGCACGGTCCCACTGAACAAGACCGGGATGTAGAGGCCCAGGATCGTGATGATCGGAATCAGCGAATTCCGTAACGCGTGCTTGAAAATGACGGTACGCTCGGGGAGGCCCTTCGCTCTGGCGGTCCGCACAAAATCCTGGCGGATCACTTCGAGCATACTGGAGCGCATATAACGGGCAATGCCCGCCGTGAGTACGAGCGAGAGCGAAAGAGTGGGAAGAACGAGATGCCAGATACGGTCGCCAACCCTCCCCCAGAAGCTCAAAAGCTGGTACTCGTCGCCGTTCATAGCCGATACGGGAAACGAGATCGGCCAGTCCCAAAACGCGGGCCCGGCCATGTAGCTCAGCGTCAGCATGAGCATAAGAGCCAGCCAGAACGACGGCATGGAATAGAAGAACAGAAGCCCGACGCTCAGGGTCGAATCCAGCACCGAGTACTGTCGCACCGCCTGTATGGCTCCGAGCACGACCCCGAAAAAGAGGGACAGCACTAGCGCTGAGGCACTCAGCAATAGGGTATTGGGAAGCAACTCGCGGATCACATCGATGGCAGGTCGGCCGTACCTAACGCTATGGCCGAAGTCACCCCGAAGCGTCGCGCTGAGCCACTTGCCGTAGCGGACGTGAACGGGGCGATCGAGGCCAAAATTGACACGCATTTGCTCGGCTGACTCGGCAGTCATGCCGGGGCTCAAGAAGGTGTCGATGGGATCGCCCGGTGCGGCATTGACCACAAAAAATATGATGGTCGAGATACCAAAGATGAGCGGCACTGAACTGAGCACACGGCGAAGCAGGTACTTCGTCACGTCAGGTCAGGACCTGGAGGAAAAGAACCGCCTCAACGACTCGCCGGATCCAAATACCACCCGCGAACGCTGACCCACTCCCCTCGAGCATCTGCCGTCACGCCTTTCAGGCGCTTACTCACGCCATCCAGCTGGTCTGGATAGTAGAAGAATGTGTAGGGGTGCTCCCGGTCCAGGGCCCGCTGGTATTCGGACCAGAGCTGGATGGCTTCGTCACGATCCACCACGAAGCTGAGCTCATCGAGGAGTCTGTCGATCTCAGCATTGTTGGTCCCTGACCACGCGAACGGCTGATCGATTCGCTCGGAATGGAAGAGGTTCATGTCATCCAGCTTGTACTCGACCACCCAACCCATCACCACACCGTCGAATTCACGCTCGGGTGAGTTGATTTGACCCAGGAGCGTGGGGAAGTCGACCACCTCAGGCGTTGCCGTGATGCCAACCTGGCTCAGCTGAGTCTGCATGATCTCGGCGATGTTCTGCCTCTGTCGATTTCCAGTGTTGTACTTGATGGAGAACTCGAGCGGCAATCCGTCTGCGTTCTCACGCACACCGTCTCCGTCACGATCCTGCCAGCCAGCTTCGTCCAAGAGGGCGGACGCCCCTGCTCTGTCGTACGCCGTCCCGAAGTCTGGACCATCGTCGTACGCCCAGTGGAACGGCGGGACGCTGGAATTCGCCACGATACCATATCCCTGCTGAATCGCTTGAACAATTTCTGGGCGATTCGTCGCCATCGTGATGGCCCGGCGAACCCGGGAATCTGCGAACTGCGGCCTGCGCGCATTCCAAACGACCATCACGTAATTGCGGAACGTGAAATTGAGCAGGTCGGCGCTTGGCGCATCGATGATCTGCTCCGCCTGGTCAGGCCGAACCTTGATGTAAATCTCGAGGTTGTCAGTGAGCAACTCGGTGAGGAGCGTCGTCTGTTCGGGGATCATTCTGTAGATGTAACGATCCAAGAACGGGCGGCCGCCGAGCGCCTCTGGAAACACCGGGTTGGCGGTAAAAATCCACCGGTCGTCGATGTCATGGGAGTCGAAGACGAACGGACCATTTCCAACTGGGCACTGAGATCCGTAGGGGTGTGCCCCGATTTCGTCGTGCGGCACATCGCCAAGAAGGTGCTCGGGCATGATCGCGACACTGCGCCACGGGTCGAGAAAATCGGCGTGCGGCCTGAGGCGCATCTTGATCGTGAAGTCGTCGACGATCTCGATCGCATCTGATCCCTGCTCGTAGTGATCCCAATACGAGGAATTTGGGAACGCCGTGGCGGGATCTGTAACCACCGCGAAGGTGAACGCCACATCATGGGCGTCCGTCTGTTCGCCATCATGCCACATGACATCCTGACGGATGTGCCAGGTGATCTCGGTGTTGTCTTCGCTGATCTCCCATGACTCGGCCAAGTACGGGCGTGGAGTCCCGTCCGCATCGTAGTCAAGCAACGTCATCAAGTTCACGAATTGATGATGCTGGACGGCGGAGTAGTCCATCCCTCCTGCCACGTTCATCCCTCCAGCCAACTCACCCGCACCACCTGCGACGGCGGTGCCTCCGTATCGCTCGTCGGAGGGTACCGGATTGTCCGCCCGTGCCTCCGCCATAAAGGCGCTGACCACCGGGAGCACCTGCTGGCAGAAGGGATCGCTAGAAGCCACGCCCCCACCATCACCGCCGCATGCGCCGAACATGAGCGCTGCCGCGCACGCCAAAGACCGCTTCATCTGTGTGCTCCCTTTACAGACCACTATTTGGACCAAGTCCATTCGTCGGTCGTGTATCGCTCCTTCTCCAACCAGTCCGCCTCTGCGATCTCGCCCGACCGGTACGCGCCATCACTCCAATCGCCGCCGAGAGCCAGCTTCAGTCCTCGAGTCAGCGCTTCTGCCAGGTCATCCCCGTCGATCTCACCAATCAGCGACACCAACGTGGCCGGAGGGGCCGTGTCGTCTACCCCGCCGCCAAGACTGGCCAGGAGTGATTGATCACCCGCGAGCATGATGGACCCGTGCTGAAGCACTGAACTGCCGAGGCGTACCTGCGCGCTGCCGACAAGCTTGCGGCCTTGGGCCATGACTTCACCTGGCGCCGGCACCCGAAAACACGGACCCGCATCTGGGGAAAGAGCGACCCCACCCACCGCGACAGAAACCTCCGCACCCAACTCAGCCAGCCCGGAGGCCAACCCCTCGTTCACTTTCTTATAGATGCCGCGAGGTCCACCGTACATCCGATCAGGCAACACGACCGAGTACGTGGCCTCCATGTCATGCAGAACGGCTCGTCCGCCCGTGGGGCGTCTGACGAACTCGATCCCTTTGTTGGCACCCGCCGCACGGTCGTAGTGCTCCTTCGCAGGTTCATTGCGACCGAACGAGACCGTAGGCGAAGCCCACGTATAGAGTCGAAGCACACCCTCCCTCGGGCGAGGCGTTAGAGCGAGGGCATGGTCCAGGGACATGTTGCGCGCCCCGGACAGAGGGTCGTCTCGTATGACCCGCCACTTGATCCCAGCAGTCGACATTAAAATTCCAAAACGGTGCCAGGGGACATGAGACCCATGAAGATCACCTTCGCCATGATGTGCTCCCCAACTGGATTCTTGAGTCTTCGGCCACGGCCCGCTACTGACCGCACGGTACTATGAGGTTTCCCAGCAGCCAAAGCGAGCGTGTTACCGCCGCACTTCCATCAATGTGAGCCTCGAAGACCGACCCGATGGAAGCGCTCAAAGCGAACTGCCTACTCCGTACCGGCGTCCGAGTAGGCCTCGATAGGCGGGCACGCACAAATGAGGTTCCGGTCACCGTGCGCGTTGTTCACACGCCGCACGTGGGGCCAGAACTTGAAATCCCGCGTCCATGCCGCCGGATACGCCGCGTGGCTCCTGGTATACGCGTGACCCCACTCGTCCGCCGTGACCATGGCTGCAGTATGGGGCGCATGCTTGAGTGCGTTGTCCTCACGATCCGAGAGGCCCATCTCCACCTGGTGGACCTCAGCACGAATCGCAACGAGCGCGTCCACGAAACGATTCAGCTCGGAGAGCGGCTCACTCTCGGTCGGCTCGACCATCAGTGTGCCTGCAACCGGGAACGAGACCGTGGGGGCATGGAAGCCGTAGTCAATGAGGCGCTTCGCCACATCCTCTTCCGTGATCCCCGTTTCCTTCTTCAGTGGACGTAGATCGATGATGAACTCATGCGCTACCAAGCCGTTGTCGCCGCGATAGAGGATCGGGTAGTACTCCTCCAACCGCTTAACCATGTAGTTGGCGTTCAGGATCGCGACCTCAGAGGCCGTACGGACTCCGTCGGGCCCGAGCATGGCGATATAGGCCCACGAAATCGTCAGAATGCTCGCGCTTCCCCACGCCGCCGCAGACACCGGACCGATCGCCTTGGCTCCGCCCACAGTGTGAAGCGGATGCCCAGGGAGGTACGGAGCGAGCTTGTCGTTGACACAAATCGGACCCATACCGGGCCCACCACCACCGTGAGGAATAGCGAACGTCTTGTGAAGATTGATGTGGCAGACGTCGGCACCGTAGTCACCTGGACGAGCCAGGCCGACCTGAGCGTTCAGATTGGCGCCATCCAGGTAGACCATGCCCCCGTTCTCATGGACGATCCGCGTCACGTCGACGATCTCCTCTTCAAACACACCGTGCGTCGAGGGATACGTCACCATGATCGCCGCGAGGTTGTCCGCGTGCTCTCCCGCCTTGGCTTCCAAGTCGGCCACGTCGATCGTGCCGTCGTCCGTGCTTTTAACGACCACGACCTTCATTCCTGCCATGACCGCACTCGCCGGATTCGTACCATGAGCTGAGGCAGGAATGAGGCAAATATCACGGTGATGATCGTTCCGATCTTCGTGGTAAGCCTTGATGACCAAGAGTCCAGCGTACTCCCCCTGGGCTCCCGAATTGGGCTGCAACGATGTCGCGGTGAAGCCACTGATCTCAGCGAGCCAGGCTTCGAGCTCCGAGAAGATCACCTGATAACCACCCGCCTGATCGATGGGGGCGAACGGGTGCATCCTGCCCATCTCTGGCCACGTGACCGCCTCCATCTGGCTGGTCGCGTTCAGCTTCATGGTGCACGATCCCAGTGGGATCATGCTGGCATTCAGCGAGAGATCTCTCGATTCGAGCTTGTGCAGGTAGCGCAGCATCTCGGTTTCGGAGTGATAACTGTTGAACACAGGGTGCTCGAGATATGCACTGGCACGGCTCGCCCAGTCAGGCAGCTCTGGCGCCCCACCCTGCTCCGACAGACCACGCGCGGTGACTTCGGTGGCCTGGCCGGAATTGAAGATCTCGAACAGCTCGTCGATGTCGTCCGCGGTCGCGACCTCATCCAGCGCAATCCCGATCGTACCGTCGCCGAAGTCTCGCAGGTTGATGCCTCGCTCGATCCCGAGCGCGAGGATCTCACCGGCATCACCCTCGGGCCGGACGTGCACCGTGTCGAAGAAAGTCTCGGAGAGCAGCTCATGCCCCTGGAGCTCGAGTCCCGCAGCGAGCACTCCGGCTAATTCACGGATCCGCGTTGCGATGGCGCGCACTCCGTCCGGTCCATGATAGACCGCATAGGCCCCGGCCATGATTGCGAGCAGGACCTGCGCCGTGCAGATGTTCGACGTCGCCTTCTCACGGCGGATGTGTTGCTCCCGTGTCTGGAGCGCCATGCGCAGTGCCCGGTTGCCATCGACGTCGACCGACACACCAATGATGCGACCCGGGAGTTTTCGCTTGAACGACTCGGTCGCGGCCATGAACGCCGCGTGCGGGCCGCCAAAGCCCATCGGCACGCCGAAGCGCTGAGAGTTGCCGACCACGACATCCGCGCCCCACTCGCCCGGCGGCGTCAGCAGGGCCAGCGACATCAGATCTGTCGCAACAACAACGACTGCACCCAAGGTCGAGGCCCTCGACGCGAACGAGCGATAGTCCAATACGCTTCCGTCCGTAGCCGGATACTGGAGCAGCACTCCAAACACATTGTCACTCAGCTCGTAGCTGTCGTGGTCATCCACCACCACCTCAATCCCCAGCGGCCACGCGCGAGTCTTCACGACCTCAATGGTCTGCGGGTGGCACAACTCGGACACGAAGAAGATGTTCGCGTCGCCCTTGGATTCACCATGTGCCAAGTGCATCGCTTCCGCCGCGGCGGTCCCCTCGTCGAGCAGCGACGCATTCGCGATGGGGAGGCCCGTGAGGTCGATCACCATCGTCTGGTAGTTCAACAGGGCCTCCAAACGACCCTGGGCAATCTCGGCCTGGTAGGGCGTGTACTGCGTATACCAGCCGGGGTTTTCCATGATGTTCCGCAGAATGACGCCGGGGACGATCGTGTCGCTGTACCCCAGCCCCAGGTACGACCGGAAGACCTTGTTCTGGGAAGCCACTTCGCGAACGCGCAACATGAGCTGCGCCTCGGTCAAGGCTCCCGGAAGGTCGAGCTCACCCTCCATGCGAATGGCGTGAGGCACGGTGTCGTCGATAAGCCCCGCGAGTCCGTCGTATCCGACGACGCCGAGCATTGAATCGATTTCAGAGGAGCGAGGGCCGAGGTGCCGAGCCTCGAAATCTGCGGGCGAGTCGATGCGGTTCATGCCTGCCACAATCCCATGTAGTAAGGGTCGCGATCGCCCTGGAGGCAGACCGCGACCCATGAATTTCTTGATTTCGCGCAGAGCTTCGGCGCTAGCCGATGTGGTCCGCGTATGCGTCCGAGTTGAGGAGCTCGTCGAGGTCGCCCTCGTTGGCCACCCTGAGCTTGACCATCCAACCCTCACCATAGGGATCGGAGTTCACCAGCGACGGATCATCGTCGAGGGCAGCGTTGACCCCGACGATCTCACCCTGCACAGGGCAGTATAGATCGCTCACGGCCTTCACGGCCTCGATGGTACCGAAGACGTCCATACGATTGAAAGATGCTCCGCCGTCGGGGAGCTCGACGAAGACGACGTCTCCGAGCTCGCCCTGGGCATAGTCCGTGACCCCCACGATGTACACGCCGGCCTCGTCGGTCGGCTTGAGGTACTCATGCTCTTCCGTGTAAGTCAGGTCGCTGGGGATGTCGGACATACGTGTCTCCAGGGTGTTCCAAGGTACTGTCGTAGCCATCAGGATGACGGCGGATCGCCGCGAGGTCAAGGCTAGTAATTTGGCTTCGTACGAAGCTTATCGGGGCTCCTCATTCCCACCCTCCGCCATAGATGCCGATCCGCACGAAGCTCAAACTCCCCGACGGATTGAGGCACTGGGCCCAAGCACGGGCGCGCAGGGCCTCGTAGGATTAGATTGTTGTGCTATCCCGTCCGATTCCGGAGTAGCGACCAACAGCTCAGTACCACCGTACAGAAGATGTAGACGCATGTCGCTCATTACTGACACCCAGCCTGCCCTCACAACTCTGAGTGAGCAGGAGCAGATGTTCCAGGAGGCCGTGCGTGATTTCGCGACGGCCGAGATCGCCCCGAAGGTGAGGGAGATGGACGAAGCCCAGCAGATAGACGCGGGCATTATCCAACAGCTCTTTGAGCTCGGTCTCATGGGCATCGAGATCCCTGAGATGTACGGCGGCACCGGTGCGGATTTTTTCACATCCATTTTGGTGGTGGAGGAACTCTCACGCGTCGACCCGTCCATCGGCGTGTTGGTGGACGTGCAGAACACCTTGGTCGTGAACGCGTTCACCCGCTGGGGTTCCGAGGAACTGAAAGCCAAGTACATGCCGATGCTGGCCACCGGCAGTATTGGTGCGTACGCGCTCTCTGAAGCTGGAAGCGGCTCTGACGCCTTCGCCCTCACGTGCCGTGCCACTCAGGACGGCAATGACTGGGTGCTCAACGGTCAGAAGCTGTGGATCACAAACGGAAACGAAGCCGAGATCTTCATCGTGTTCGCGACCGTCGATACAGATGCGGGCTACAAGGGCATCACAGCATTCGTTGTCGAGAAGGCCTTCGACGGCTTCACGGTGGGTAAGAAGGAAGACAAGCTCGGCATCCGTGCGTCCTCCACAACTGAATTGCTCTTCGACAACGTCCGAATCTCTCCTGAGAACGTGCTCGGCGAAGTGGGTTGCGGATATAAGACCGCGATCGAGACACTCAACGAGGGCCGAATCGGGATCGGAGCTCAGATGCTCGGGCTGGCCCAGGGTGCGTTGAACCACACCGTCCGCTACGTAAAGGAACGCGAGCAGTTCGGGAGAGCGATCGGGTCATTCCAGGGCGTCCAGTTCCAACTCGCAGAAATGGTGACCGAGATCGAAGCGGCTCGACTGCTGGTCTACAACGCTGCGCGCCTCAAAGACGCCGGTCAGCCCTTCCTCACCCAGGCTGCCATGGCGAAGCTCTACGCTTCTGAGATGGCCCAACGTGTGGCATCCATGTGCATCGACCTTCACGGTGGGTACGGCTTCACCAAGGAATATCCGGTGGAAAAGCTCTATCGTGATGCGAAGGTCGGCACGATCTACGAAGGCACGTCCAACATGCAAAAACAGACCATTGCCAAGGTGCTCATGAGATGAGTTATATGATCCCCTCCCTGGGACTCATCACATTTGGGTTCTGGGAGATTCTGCTGGTGCTCGGCATCGTGATGGTACTTTTCGGGGCGAAGAAGCTGCCGCTCTTGGCTCGCGGACTCGGCGCGGGTATTCGGAATTTCAAGGGGGAGCTGAGCGATCCCGAAGACGGGGACGAGTAGGGGAGACTGCCCTGTCTGATTCGCCGCTTGCCAACGTCGTGGTTGTCCTGGATCACCCCAAGGACCTCGTGAACATCGCCGGAGTCATCCGGGTGATGATGAACTTCGGTATCCCCTCGCTTCGTCTCGTGAATCCCGACGAGTTCGACGGATGGCGGATCGGGGGCATCGCTCACCGTAGCGAACACATCGTCGAGGCGGCGACCATCCATGACACGCTCGCCGACGCTGTCTCTGATGTGTCGTTCATCGTGGGGACCACCGCGAGGGCTCGAACCGCCGGGCGGGCTTACGTGCGCCCACGCGAGGCCGCCGAACGAGTGAGCGAACGCCTCAAAGAGGGGAAGGTCGCCATCCTCATGGGACGCGAGGATCGCGGACTCACCAACGAGGGTCTCGACCTCTGTCACGCGGTCACGATCATCCCCACAGACCCCGACTATTCGAGCCTGAACCTCGCCCAGGCCTTCCTCGTGCTCGGCTACGAGATGTTCATGGCCGCAGACGGGGGCGAAGACGAACTCCCGGTGGGCCGCCGCGCGACCCGTCCCCCTACGCAAGAAGAACTGGAAACGACCTTCGAGGTGATCGAGGCTGGTCTCGGGCGGATCGAATTCTTCAAGGCCCGTGAACCTGCTGCTGTAATGCGCACACTCCGCACCATCATCATGCGCGCGGAACCCGACCTTCGTGAAGCCAAGTTATTACGTGGGATCGGGTATGAAATCGGTCATTTCATCGATCGCTCGGGCGACAGCTGACGCCTTAAGGTTCAAGGATTAGGAGCACCGGGTAGGTGTTTCTTGTTGTGAGGCTCGGTGGACCCGTCCTAATTACTGGGGCATCGAAGCACCAACCACGGCGATCGTCTCCCCCGGCCGTCCCAGGAGTCCCATCGCTCATGCCCTCACCCGAAGTCCGAACGGGTCAATCAAGCGTCGACGAACACTATTGAGTGCTCCTCGATACGAGCCGTACGCTTTCGGGCACCCTCTCTTCTGAGGACCTGTTCGCAGCGATCCACCGGGAGACCGCGAGCGTGCTCGAGGCGTCGGGCTTCTGCATCGCGTTGTACGACCAGGGTCGAGGCGTGGCAAAGCGGTCGGACATCTCCTATCGTGGCTCGGCTTTCGAGGTGACCCGCACCCCAAAGATGGTGTTGCTTACCAAGGACCTGGACTCAGAGTCGTTGCTGGTCTTGGGACTGGACGGCGCACGACTCTACGTAGGCCGTCTGACTGAACGGGTGGCGGCAGACATGGACATGTGCTCCGCGAAGGCCCAACGTCCTGACTCGCGACGATCCGGCACCTGACCGGCCCCTAGACACCTTCCAAAACGACATCCCATGAGTGACGAACGGTCCCGCCAAGAGATCGGCGATCTGTTGGCGTTCGCGACTGAATTGGCCCACGAAGCCGGTGACCTAACGCTCAAGTATTTCGGCGGCATCGTGGGGCACGACGCGAAAGGGGATGGTTCCCCTGTGACCATCGCCGACAAACAAGCCGAGGAACTGATTCGGGCGAAGGTGGAGGCACGCTACCCCGAGCACTCGATTCTGGGCGAGGAGTACGGCGAGTCCAATGCAGGTGCTCGGGTGCGGTGGATCCTCGATCCGATCGATGCGACGCGTTCGTTCATGCGTGGCGTGCCGCTCTACGGAGTCCTCATCGGGATCGAGATCGACGGAGAGAGTGCGGTGGGCGTCGCCCACTTCCCCCCACTACGCGAAACCGTGGCAGCCGGTGAAGGTCACGGCTGCTTCTTGAACAGCACGCCTTGTGCGGTCTCTTCCGTCAGCCGGTTAGAAGACGCTGTGATTTGTACGACCGACGTAGAGCGGATTCTGTCGCTCCCCGAAGGCGAGGGGTGGCGTCGCTTGCAGCGACAGTGTGCTTTTTCGCGCACCTGGGGCGATTGCTACGGGCACGCGCTCGTGGCCACTGGACGCATTGAGGCTCAGGTAGATCCACAGATGGCCTCATGGGACGCCGGTCCATTTTTGACGATCGCGCGGGAAGCGGGAGGGAGGTTCACGACCTTTGAGCGCGAAGAGACCGTTCATGGTGGCTCGGGGATCAGCTCGAACGGGCTGCTGCACGACGTTGTGCTAGAGGCGTTGGGGCACTGACCGGAACTATGATTCTCGTATGACAACATTCTCTCGGCTCTCCCCATTGTTCCTCGTAGCCCTGGGCTTTGGGTGCACCTCCGAAGTTCCACGGGAAGGGACGTCACCTTCCTCAGTCGGCGCGGCCTCAGGTCTGTTTTCGGCGGACTCCGCGGTCGCGGACTGGGTTGATGCGGGACGGGTGACCGGTGCCGTGTTACGGGTCACCCGTGGAGGAGAGGTCGAGTGGGAGCAATCTTACGGATTCGCGGAACGCTTCGACTTCGGAGTGGGTCAGTACCCGCCATCATTTGATGCCGCGGCGCCTGGTGCCGGCCTTTCCGGGCTGCCTACGCCGGTGCCAATGACGGTCGCGACCGTATTCGATCTGGCATCCGTTACAAAGGTGATGGCGACGACGATGGCGATGATGGTGCTCACAGATCGGGGGGACATAGACCTCGAGGCACCCGTGAGTCGGTACCTCACCGACTTCGCTGGGGGCGGTAAGGAAGCCATCACGATCACCCACCTACTCACCCACCGATCAGGCTTAGAGCAGTGGAAGCCGACGTACTACCACGCTGACAACGCAGATGAAGCGTACGCCTACATTCGCGAGCTACCGCTCGCTTGGACCCCGGGGGCTGAACGCCACTACTCGGACTTCGGCTTCATACTTCTGGGCAGGATCGTCGAGCATGTATCGGGCAAGCCGCTCAACGACTTCGTGGCGGACGAGGTATACACGCCTCTCGGATTGAGAACTACGGGCTATCTCCCGACCCGCGGGCCCTATGCAACCACCTCACACGGGAATCCGTTCGAGCGGCGTATGGTCTATGAAGCCGACTTCGGATATCAGATCGAGGGAGACCCGACCGCCTGGGACGACTGGAGGGAGTATTCACTCACAGGTGAGGTGAACGACGGGAATGCGCACCATGCCTTTGGTGGTGTGGCTGGCCATGCGGGCCTCTTCTCCACGGCGTCCGACCTGAGCGTGCTTCTCGAACTGTTGTTGGATGACGGTCGACACGGCGACGGGGCATTCATCTCCGATGACGTCATCGATCGGTTCCTCGCCACCACTGGGAACGACCAGGCACTCGGATGGCAGAACCCGCCCTATGCTCTGGAAGGAAGCTTTGGGCACACCGGCTTCACCGGAACGTTCGTCATGGGTGTGCCAAGTCAGGACTTGGCGATCGTACTGCTTACCAATCGCCAGAACGGCGGAGTGGATGCTGGCGGGGAGTACCCAGATGTGGGCACGCTGCAGCGTGCCGTGGTGGAGGCGCTCACGCGTTAGGTGAGGGTTCGGCCGAAGCTGCAAAAAGATCGGGCCGCATCGCCTCCACAGGATTTGTGCGGGTAGCCGAGATCGCTGGAATGATCGTGGCGAGCATGCCTGCCGCACCCAGCGTCAGAACGATCATGGCGTACGCAGTCACATCAGTGGTCTCTACGCCGAACGTGACAACGCTCAGGGGACCCGCGAGTAAGCATCCTAGCCCAATACCGAGCACCATCCCGATGCTGAGCTGCTTGGCACCACGGATCAGAGCCATGCGCACACCCATCTCTTGGCGTCGTTGGTTCACCGAAAACGACATGACACCGTAGAGACCCACGGCAGCCAAGAAGAGTTCAGCAATCCCGAAGATGGTGAGGAGCGAGCCAAGCGGTCTGATCGAGAACGTCGAGTAGTTCCGCACGCTTCGGCGCATCCGCACCTGGGAATCGGCCGGACTTCTTCACGCTCGTCGCGCACTGGAGCATCTCGCCGAAGGACATCGGGCTCCGGTGGTACTCTCCGTCCCGCATAGAGAAGCCGAACTTAAGCACGTCCGGACGTACTCCACGACAGAGCTTTTCGGTCGAGCCTTCGTAGAAGTCTTCCCAATAGTCGAGCACGGCACGTTCTGCACCGGCACGGTCCTCAGGGCTCTGAGCGGCGGCGCCCAGGGGGAACATCAACGTCAGCGCGAGCGCGCTCCACATCATACTCCCCATCATCCACGTGGGCGTCGATACCTGCTGAAGGAAGGCAGATCCCGGGGACACGGTCGGGCACCCTTTAACGAACTCCGGCCAAACGCATCTAGCAAAAACATGAGACGTGTGTGGATCCACGCAACAACGGCGTCATACATCTCCAGTCAGCGGCAACGGTGTCGGCGACCCGGAGGATAGGGTCGGCGAGGCACTGGGTGGGGTGCGCTCACTGCTAGTGATGACAATCGGAGAAATCGATGGAGCAGCGCTGTTCTAGTGCAACGCCTCCACAGGGGCGGACACCCAGCCTCAAGTGGTGGCTCGGAGTCCTGTCTGCCTTGTTTGTTGTATTCGGACACATGGCGCCTTTGAGCGCTCAGTCGCCCGTGGACCTGACGGGCACGGTACGCGACTCCCTCAACAACGAGGCCCTACCGAACGCGGTGGTCTCCCTAGTCGGCGAGTCGTATCGATCACTCACCGACGAGTTCGGGCGCTTCACTTTGGTGAACGTCACTGAGGGACCGCACATCCTGAGGGTCGAGTACCTCGGCTACTCGACTTTCGAGCTCGAGATCGGCGGCGGGAGTGCGAGTCTGCTGAGTGTACTCATGGCTCCGGATGCCATCGAACTCGAGGGCGTCACGGTGGAGACGAATACCGACATCGTCCAGGCCGCACGGGAGGTCAGCACCATCACGATCTCCCCGCGGAAGTTGAGTGCCCTGCCATCGCTGGGCGAGACAGATGTGTTTCGGGCCCTGCAACTGTTGCCGGGCGTTGGGGGCACGAACGACGCCACTTCGGGGCTGTTCATTCGCGGGGGAACGCCAGATGAGAACCTCGTACTATTGGACGGCATGACGGTCTATCACGTCGACCATTTCTTCGGCGTGTTCAGCGCTTTCAACGCAGACGCGATCAAAGACGTACGGCTCTTCAAAGGGGGCTTTCCCGCCCAGTACGGCGGCCGTACATCGAGCGTGGTCGAGATGGTCGGGAAATCCGGCGACAATGAGAGCTTCAACATGTCCGGCGGCATGAATCTACTTAGCGCACGAGCCGTGGCTGAGATCCCCTTGGGTGGCAAAGGGTCCTGGCTCATCTCGGCCCGCCGATCATACACGGACCTCGTCCAGACGGGTCTGTACAACGGGATCTTCAACACACTTCAGGGTGCGGAAGAGGAGGCTCCGACTCCCGGACCCGGTCAGGGTGGGCGGGGCGGCCGAGGCGGATTCGGCAACATCCAACAGACCTCGATCCAACCCAGCTTCTACTTCTACGACCTCAACTCGAAGCTCACCTACACGCCGACTCAATCCGACGTGCTTGCGATCTCACTCTACGCCGGAAAAGACGATCTCAATGAGTCAGCCGTCGGACAGCAGATTACGGCTCCGAATGGCCAGACTCGCCAAACCCCAGACCGCGTTGATCAATCGAACTGGGGAAACCAAGGTGTGAGCGGACGCTGGTCACGTGCTTGGAGTTCTCGCTTCACCAGTGATGCCCTGGTCGCCTACTCAGAGTATTTCAGCGAGGCCGCCCTAGATGTTGCGGCTACTCAATTCACACGGGGCTTCCGAGAAGACAACGACGTGAAGGACTTCACAGTCCGTCTCGACAACAGCTGGAGACCCGCACAGGCGTCGGACGTGACTTTCGGATTTCAGAGTACGGCGACGGACGTCGCGTACAGCTTCCAACAGGTCCAGGGCGATTCCATCCGTGGGGCGCTCGACCTAGGCGGCGCCGGCACGCTCACTTCTGCCTACGCCCAGCACCGATGGCTGCCTTCGGACCGAATCGACGTCACAGTCGGCATGCGGGCCTCGGACTACGACCGCACCGATCAGGTCTACTGGGAGCCACGCGCTTCGGCGCAACTCACCGTCATGGACGGAGTCCGCCTGAAGGGTGCTTGGGGCCGTTACAACCAATTCGTGAAGCGCGTAGAAAACGAGGATGTGCTCGAAGGCAGTCGCGACTTCTGGGTGATGGCTGGCAATCAGATCGACCCATCGTTCGCGGAGCACAGAATCCTCGGAATCAGCTGGGAGTCTGACGACTATCTCTTCGATGTCGAGGCGTACCAGAAAGACCTCGAAGGGGTGTCTCAATTCTCGACCCGCGCACGTCAGCAGCCGGGGCAATCCCTGACGGATCTTTTCTTCCAAGGCACCGGTGAGGCCCAGGGTATCGAGTTCCTTCTCCAGAAGAAAACGGGACGGCTCACGGGCTGGGTCAGCTACACGCTGGCGGAGGTGAACTACGAACTGGCGAACTTCAACCAGGGCATCCCCTTCCCCGCGAGCCACGATCAAAGACACGAGGTTAAGACCGTGGCGTCGTACCAGGCGGGACCGTGGACCCTAGCGAGTACTTGGGTCTACGGATCGGGTAAACCGTATACCGTACCTGAGGCTCAGTACCCCATCAAACTCCTGGACGGGCGCTCGCTGAGCTACATCCACGTGGGCGAGAAAAATGGTGAACGATTGCCTGAATACCATCGTCTGGACGTGTCAGCGACGCGTCGTTTTGAGACCGCAACGATGTTCTACGAGCTCAATTTCTCGCTCTTCAACGCCTACGGCCGCAACAACATTTGGTATCGGCAGTTCGACCTCTCAGAACTGCCGATGTTGGTGACAGACGTGACGACGCTTGGGTTCACGCCGAGCATCGGCCTCCGCATTGGAATACGCTAAAGATGCGCACAATGACGAAGAGACTCAGATATCTGATGGCCATGCTCGCCTTCACGGGGGCATGTACTGGAGACACGATCTTCGTGCCTGGGGACACGGACATCTTCGTGGTCCAAGCCTTCCTCTTTTCCGGCGAGCCGGTGGCGGGCGTCACGGTCTCAGGAGTCTTGGCAGTAGACGCGGACTCGACGGCTTCAGCTGAGCCTATCTCCGGCGCGACGGTCACGCTGATTCGAAGCTCGGTACGCTTCGAGCTGATCGAGACCGAAGGGCAGCCAGGCCACTACCACTATCCCGGCACTGGCCTCGACATAGGAATCGGTGAGGTGTTTCAGTTGGAGGCCACGGTGGGTGACCGAACCGCGACGGCAGAAACATCGGTCCCTCATCCACCCGTCGGCCTTCACCTGTCTTCGGACTCCATCGATGCTCCGACCTTCGGAACACCAGGGCAAGGCCGACCTGGCCAAGGCGGATTAGGGGGCGGGCTAATCGCACGCTGGGACAACCCGGGAAGCCAGTTGCACTTCGTCGTCATCGACAACATCGAGGAGAATCCGGTCAACCTCCCAACGAACCCGATCTTCTCACGGTTCGCTCCTCGTCTCATCCAGCAACCCACTGCCGCAGACAGCTCGAACGTTCGGGTGATTACGTTGACCCACAGCGGGACGCATCGTCTGAAGCTGTATCGGGTCAACGACGAATACGCCGATCTCTATCAGGGCCGAAACCAAGATTCCCGCGACCTAAATGAACCTCCGACGAACATCCGCGGAGCGCTTGGAATCTTCTCAGCATTCAGCGCAGACAGCACCTTCTTTCGCGTGTACGACAGCTCCCAATAGGCACCGCCATGAATGGACTTGCTAGAAGTCTCCGACTGATGGGATCCCTTCTCGCCGGGGGACTCTCAGTCGCCTGCGCATCCGGTGGCCCTGGGATCCAAGGTCCCGAGACCCAGGCCCTCTACGCTCAGTACAGCGGGACATAGGTGCTCGACGTCGACTCGAGTGATCCAGCCCCCAGGGCAAATCAGGGGCGCCGCGGCCAGCAGGAACCAGGCACCATCGCGGGTGGTGGTGGCGGTGATTTCGGCAGAGCGGCTGGACGAGGTGGTCGAGGTGGTGGCGGCGGCAGAGGTGGCGGTGGAGCCGGAGGCGGTCGCGGTCGCGGTCGCGGAGGCGGAAGCTCAATGAGCCCCGAAGGCATGCAGGCGACCCGGCGGATGGGCGCGGAACGCCCCGCACGATTGACCCTCATGATTACCGATTCGGTATTCACCTACACTCCAGACCGGCGCGGCCGTGGCCTCCAACTCCCAATGACGGGTGACGACATAGCAGTCGAAGATGGACCCGTTGAATACGAGGCGAAGCTCGGCTGGGACGACACGAAACCGAAGATGGAGCGCGAGATCGACGGCGGCGGAAAAGTGACGGATACGTTCGAGCTCCTAGCCGAGGATCGCCTGATGATCGTGCATTCCTTCAGCGCCGGGCCGGGTGGCACTCCAGAGATACGACTGGTCGACAATCGGGAGTCCGGCGGCACGCGCTAGTTCGACCCACCACCCTCCCTTCGCAGGGCCGCCGCATATCCGATGGCAGGCCTGCGAAGAGGGGAGTCTTCGGGAGTCGCTATTCGGAGACGAGTGCCTTCTTCGGATCGAGGCCTATCACCCGTCGGGCCGAATCAATTTTTCGCCTCTGCACCCCACGGTGCCAGTGGCGTCTCAATCGGCTTCGTTAGGTCGAATTCCACACGAAACGCCCGATCCGATCCGGTCCGGCGCAGCGCATAGGCGAACGTCCCGCCGGCCTCGACTTCAACCGTCCAAATGTTGTTCGCCGCCGTGGATACGAGCTCCGCTGTGAACGCGTCGGCATGGAAGTCCTGGGACGTCGCGGACCCAATCCCATTGGTGTCACCACCGTACTGGGTCACCTCATCCTCCGAGCCGTCCTCATGCCGATGGTCATGCTTGAGACGTATGCCGGCACGCGTCGTCGTAAGAACCCAAGTGCGCGACCGATCTTCACCGACGTAAAACGGGATTCGAATCTCCCCGGGCCCGCACGAACGAACGTGCATCACCATACGCTCAGAATCCATTGTCTCGTCGGCTGGGACACTCTCGACGACTTGTCCCTCAAAAGCCTGTCCACAAATGGACTCGAGCGACGCCCAGAACATCAGCTGGGGGTCATCTGCAGCCGCGTCAGCGCCCTCGGGCTCAGGCGCATCCGCGCACGCGACAAAGGCGACAACAGCGAGTGCTGCAAGGAGGGTCTTCTTCACGGCGTTTCTCGGGCGAGGGAATCGACCGAAGAGATTAGCCGCAGTGGGCTCGGCGGCAAGCGGTTGTACCAGTAGCGCCACCCCACATCTGACGCGATCATGAGATTGCAGTACCACACGATCCACGTTCTGACGACGATGATGAAGACACCCGCTTTCCACACACTGCTGGCTCTCCTGGTGACCCTTGGCGCCGTAGCTCCCGCGCAGGCCCAAAACCCAGTCCAGCCCGACGACTATCAGAAGTGGGAATCCCTAGGCTTCGGCTCGCTTTCCCCGAACGGTGAATGGCTCGCGGCGCCCATCTCGCGGACGAACGGTGAAACTGAACTTCGCCTCCACAACACAGGAACGGACTCCGTCATCGTAGTCGCGTACGGGACCCGGACGAGCTTCTCCAAAGACGGACGCTGGGTGGCCTATGCGATCGGCAAATCACAGGAGGATCGTGAAGCCCTTGAGGAGAGTGATGAGGCGGTGCGTGACGACCTCGGACTTCTGAGTCTCGTCACTGGCGAGCAACGGGTGATCTCCGAGGTTCAGCGATTCGCGTGGGGTGGGGGCGGTTCTCACATCGCCATAGCCCGCTACCCCGATGACGGCACAAGCAACGTCATCCTCGAGGAGATCGCCAACCAACAGCGCGTGAGCTTCGGAAACGTCGCGTCCTGGGCTTGGCAGGACGAGGGAGCCCTCTTCGCCTTCGCAGTCCATGGTGAAGATGGCGTCGGAAACGGAGTACAACTGTATGATGCGGCCTCCGGGCGCGTCCGCAGCCTCGACTCCAGCGGTAAGGAGTACGCCCAACTCACCTGGCGGGACGAATCTTCGGACTTGGCGGTCCTGCGTGCGTTCGAGGACGACGAGCGCGAAGAATCGAGCCACGTGCTACTCGCATGGCGCGGACTCGCTGGGTCCGCGAACGCACAGACCTTGGATCCGACCACGGAATCCGCGATCGGCACCGATCAGCGGATCGTAGACTATCGGTCGCTGACCTGGGCCGACGACGGGTCTTCGATCTTCTTCGGCGTGAAGGAGTGGGAGGCTGCGGAATCCGATGAGGATGAAGAGGGAGATCACGAGGAGGACAGCGACGGCGAAGAAGCCGATGATGATGACGGCGACAACCCAGAGGGCCTCGACCTCGATCCGGCGCAGATGGAGATCTGGCGGTCGACCGACGTGCTTACGCTGCCTACGCAGAAGCGCGACGAACGAAACGACGAACGGCAAAACGAGATCTTCGTGTGGCACTTGGACGACGACCGGGTCCTGGGCCTAACCGACGACACCGTGGACAATCCGCGCGTCATGGCCGGGGGAGCGGTGCTGCTCGGCACGAACGGCGACGCATACGAATTCGAGGCCATGTTCGGCCGGCCGAGTTCAGACCTGATCGTGATCGACCCTGCGTCGGGCGAGCGCACCGTCGCGGCTGAGGGTGTGGGCTTCCCGTACGGCGTGAGTAGCACGGGACGATACGTGCATTTCTACAAGGGCGGTCAGTTCTTCGCCTTCGACCGAGACACGGATCGGACCCTGGAACTGTCCGCAGCTGCCGGCGTGTCTTTCGCCAATACAGCCAGCGACCATCCCGTCCCCGAAGTACCGTCTTTCGGGGTCGCCGGATGGACGACGGATGACGAGTCCCTACTCATCTACGACGAATTCGACGTCTGGGAGCTCCCGATAGACGGTGCTCCACGCAGGCTGACAGACGGAAGCGGCGACGAGATCGCACACCGTGTGGTGCGCCTCGACTCGGAGGCCGACGCCTACGACACGGACGATCTCTACGTGTCACTCCGGGGCAAGTGGACGCTCCACCACGGAATTGGTCGGGTCCAGAGTGGTGGCGTCGACCAGCTCGTGTACGAAGACGACAACGTCGGCCGGTTCACCAAGGCGTCCGAAGCAGACGTCTTCGCATATGTCGCTCAAGACTTTGACGACTCGCCTGACTACTTCGTGGGTGACGCATTCGACGACACGCGCCAAGTCACCAATACGAATCCATTCCAAGACGACTACGCGTGGGGCCACACCGAGCTGATTCAGTACACGAATCACAACGGAACCCAACTCCAGGGGGCACTCTTCTACCCAGCCGATTACGACCCGTCGAAGACGTACCCGATGATCACGTACATCTACGAGTTCCGGTCACAGTCAGCGAAGCAGTATTCGGCGCCTACGCATCGCAACTACTACAACCCGTCAGTGTGGAGCGCAGAGGGTTACTTCGTACTTCAGCCGGACATCCTCTTCGACGCGCGCGACCCAGGCGTTTCTTCAGCCAAGACGCTGGAGCGCGCTGTGGCCGCAGCAGTCGAGACGGGCATGATCGACGCGGACCGTGTAGGGTTGATCGGACACTCGTGGGGCGGCTACCAGGCTCAATTCGTCCCGACGTACACCGACATCTTCGCAGCATCGATTTCCGGCGCCGGTATCAGCAACCTGATCACGATGTACGGGTCGATCTTCTGGTCCGCGAGCATTCCCGAATCCGGCCATTTCGAGACCGGACAAGAGCGTATGGAGGTGCCCTACTACGTGGATCAGGAAGCCTTCATCAGGAATTCAGCAGTCTTCAACATCGAGTCACTGAGCACACCGATGCTTCTCGAGGTCGGTGACAACGACCAGAACGTGCACTGGGGCCAGAGCACAGAACTCTACAACATCGCTCGCCGGGCCGAGAAGGAGCTGACCATGCTGGTCTACTACGGAGAGGGACACGGCCTACGAGGAGAGGAAAATCAGGCGGACTACCAGCAGCGGATTCTGGACTTCTTCGGACACCATCTGAAGGGAGACGAGCCAGCTGAGTGGATTAGCTCGCAGGCGTCCTGGTTAGAGCAGAAGGGCCGGAACGAAGGCGGTCGCTAGAGCTAGTCCTCCTTCTTCGCCCCGCGGTTACCTCCGAGGGCGGCGCGAAGCTTGGTCCATAAGCCCGTCCCCGCGAACATACCGCCCAAGACCAACCGGCCGTGTAGTCTCATGTCTTTTGATGATTGTGCCGTGGTCCCCCGAAAGCCCTACGTGCTAGCCGTCCTGCCCCTTCAGCTCACCTCCACTTCCGCTACGTTCCCGGCTGCGGGGTTCTCACCCCCCCACGGCTCCTCTTCGAGTGAGCCGACTCCAATTGCTGAATAATACGCCAGCTTATCGCGCCGGATGTACCGGCCGGCCTGCTGTGCTTTAAAAAACCGGACAAATCATTTTGGCATTTTCTGCCCTAGCGCTCGACCCTAGGCTTCTTCGCGGTGTCGACGATCTCGGCTTCACACACCCCACCCCCATTCAGGCAGAGGCGATCCCACCCGCGCTTGAGGGACGTGACCTTCTCGCCTGCGCAGCGACCGGCAGCGGTAAGACCGCCGCCTTCGTGCTCCCCATTCTCCACAAGCTGATGGACCGACCGAGAGGCACGACGGGCGCGCTCGTCCTGGCTCCGACGCGGGAATTGGCCCTCCAGATCGTCGATGACGTTAAGGACCTGGCGCGGCACACCAAGCTGAAAGCCGAGCCCGTATACGGCGGAGTCGGCATGGGGCCCCAAGAGAGAGCCTTCCGACAAGGCGCCGACATCATCGTCGCCACGCCCGGCAGGCTCCTCGATCACTTCCAGTATCCCTACGCCAAGCTGGCCGGCTTGGAGTACTTGGTCCTCGATGAAGCAGATCGCATGCTCGATATGGGCTTCCTGCCGGACATCCGGCGTGTCCTGAAGCACATCCCGACCGTGAAGCAGACCTTCTTCTTCAGCGCGACCATGCCGCCGCAGATCGAAAAGCTGACCAGGGAGATCCTGAAGAACCCAGTCAAGATCGCGCTCCAGCGCAAAGCCGCGCCTGCGAAAGGCATAGCTCAGACGCTGTACCCCGTGCCCGCCTCGCTCAAGGGAAGCTTGCTCGTCGAGCTCCTCAAGCGAGGTGATATGGACGACGCCCTGGTCTTCACTCGCACGAAGCACCGGGCCGACCGTGTCACCAAACTCCTGAGCCGCAACGGTATCACTGCCGAGCGGATTCACGGAAATCGTTCTCAAGCCCAGCGAACGCGAGCCCTCGCCGGCTTCAAGGCCGGGGACTTCCGAGTACTCGTTGCGACGGACATCGCCGCGCGCGGGATCGATGTGGAATCGCTAGGACATGTCGTGAACTTCGACATACCCAAGGTTCCCGAGGACTACATCCACCGAGTGGGACGCACTGCTCGCGCGGAAAGGGTCGGAGACGCGTTCAGCTTGGTGTCCCCAGAAGAAGAGGGCGATATGAAGCGCATCGAGCGCGCCGTGGGAACAACGATTCCACGCTCACAGCTTGAAGGCTTCGCCTACCAAGCGACCGCTGAGGCACCGCTCGAAGTGCCTCGCGGGCAGCGCATCGCCGCGATCCAGAAGAAGCGTCGGGAGGACCGCGAGAGAGCTGCCGCCAAGAACGGCAAGAAGAAGCCCGAAGCCAAGAAGACGGAAGAAGAGAAGAGTTCTAGGCCCCGTAGACGGCGGTACGGAAAGCGACGCGACAAGTAGGTCCGAGGTCAGCGCCCGGCTTGACCGGACAGGGCTGCCACATATTGTGGATCTTCCTCATGTAGCGAGTCGTCGGCTCGCTGACGGGGAGCACCCCTGAACTGGTAGCCGGGAGGCACTCATGAAGACCCTCATCATCGCGATGGTCGGGATTCTCACTCTTTCGTCGGGCGTGCACGCACAGAGCGAGATCGAAATCGCTCTGACCCCCGCTCCCAGCCGGGCACAGGACGCCGCGACCGTCATCAAGTGGAACGCGGACCATAGCTACGAGACCCTCAGAGAGGGCTCGAACCACCTGGTCTGTTACGATCGTTCAGATGAGCGTGACCGCAGGCCCTTCGCGGTCCAGTGCACACACATCACGAACCTCGAACGCGTTGCACAAAACCGCCGCTTCCGTGCCCAAACTGCGGATGGTGCCGAGGAACGCGCGCTCATTACTGCGGCTGAGGCCGATGGCACACGAGCGTCCGTCGAGTACGGCTCAGTCTGGTACGCGGCGCAAGGTCCGGACCACGCCAGCGCCGGAATTCACGTGACCGTTGCGGTGCCCGGTGCGACCGCCGAATCCACGGGATTCCCTGTCACCCGCGACTTCGGGGGCATCTACCTGATGCAGGCCGGCACGGGCGGGGCACACCTCATGATCCCGGGCCGCTAAGTGACCCATGGACGATGCACCGCACCCTGCAGGAATTCACGACTTTGTTCAACTCTCCCATTCCCTGGTTAGGTCGATGATGCGTATCCGCCACCTCATGATCGGCGCAGTGTTCTCCATACTGGCCGCCCCGCCACTCGCTCATGCTCAGGTCGCGGTCGATCGAGAGATGACGGCTCGCATTATTGAAGAGGGGTCAGATCGCTCACAGGCTCTCTATCTATATCACACCCTGACAGATGAAATCGGGGCACGGCTGACGGGCTCACCCGCATACGACCAGGCTGCGAATTGGGCCCGCGATCGATTCGCCGAGTGGGGACTGACCGACGCCAGGCTCGAGCCGTTCGAGTTCGGGCGAGGCTGGACGCTCAAGAAACTGTCCGTTGAGATGACAGCCCCCAGGTACATGCCGCTGAACGCCTTCGCAGACGCCTGGACCGCCTCTACCGCTGGAGTCGTCGAAGGCAACGTCGTCTACGTCGGTGACAAGACGGCGGACCAGATCCGAGCAATGGCCTCCGCCCTGCGCGGAGCTGTCGTCCTCACGCACCAACCGCAGGAGGAGTTCAGAGACCTAGACCGCCCTCAGCCAGGCATGGAAGCCGACGGGGTCCGCACCGGTAATCCGCCCCGGATCCAGGTCCGTTCGACCACGCCGACTCGGGAGATGAATGCGCTCCTCAGTGAGTTGGGGGCTGGAGTCATTATCCGGCCCAGCCACTATCGTGACGGCACCGTGGGTGTGCTTGGCAATCGGAACACACCAGAGGACGCCCCGCCCGCCATGGTGCTCTCCGCTGAGCAGTACAACATGATCGTGCGACTGAGTCAGCGAGGGCTTCCCGTCGAACTCCGAGTCGAACTGCGCACCGCGTTCGACACCGAATCCCGGACCTTCAACGTGATCGCCGACATCCCCGGCACCGATCCCGCACTCCGAGACCAAGTGGTTCTGGTCGGCGCACATCTGGACTCTTGGCACACCGCTTCCGGCGCAACGGACAATGGTGACGGAGCCCTCGCGGTGATCGAGGCCGCCCGCCTTCTCGCCGCACTCGACGCTCAGCCGCGGCGCACCATCCGCTTCGCCCTCTGGTCCGGTGAAGAACAGGGCCTGCTCGGAGCCCGCGCTTATATCGAAGAACACCTCGCCGACGAGGCGTCCCAGGATAATCTGTCCGTCTACCTCAACGACGACCCAGGGTCAGGCCGGTCGCTGGGCTGGTACATGCAGGAGAACACGGCCGCCAAGAGGATCTTTGACGCGTGGCTAGAGCCACTGAGCGACCTCGGCATCACGAGGAATGTCGTCGAGGGCATCGGGAGCACAGACCACGTCCCATTCGATCAAATGGGCCTGGCCGCATTCAATGCTATCAAAGACTTCGACGGCTACGACGAGCGCACCCGCCATACAAACGCGGACTGGCCAGAACGCATGTCAGAGGACGAACTCAAGCAGCAGGCGATCTTCCTCGCCCACTTCGCCTGGCAGGCCGCCCAGCTAGACGAACGAATTCCGAGGGTGCGGCCCATAGGGGACTAACGAACCCGCCCGACATGGACTCCTAACGAGTAAGCACACCTCGCCTTAGGACATTCCATGCTTTCCAGACATTCGCTGATACCCATGGCTATCGCGATCGCCATGGGATGCCACACGGAAGATATGCCCGGCCCGGTGGACGTGATTCCGCCGATGGCCGTCGGGGAGAACATCCTGTTCGTGATCGCAGATGACATGGGCAAGGACGCGACGAACGGGTTTCCTGAAGGGTTCGCCAAAGCGACTACGCCGAACCTCGACGACATCGCGAACCGTGGACTGACGTTCACGAATCTGTGGGTGAATCCCTCCTGCGCACCGACTCGCGCCTCGATCATCACCGGCAAATACGGTTTCCGGACTGGGGTGACGTGGTCTGGGCGCACTCTGCCGGCTTCCGAGGAGGTCCTTCAGGACTACATCAGCAACCAGACGAATCACGCGATCGCGACCGCGGTGATCGGGAAGTGGCACCTGTCCGGCACATCCGGCTTCAACCCTGAGTCACTCGGCATAGACCACTTCGCCGGAATCCTAGGCGCCGGCGTAGCCGACTACTACAACTGGCAGTTCACTGAGGACGGCGTGACGTCCACCAATACCGGGTACGTCACCGAAGTCCTCACGGATCGAGCCATCGAGTGGATCGAGCAGCAGGACGATTCGTGGTTCATGTGGCTTGCCTACAACGCGCCGCACGCCCCCTTCCATGAGGCGCCATCCGGCATGCACAGCCAAGGCGCGCTACCCGAGTACTCGAACGGCATGGACGCGTCGCGGCACTACATGGCCGCCATCGAAGCAATGGACTTTCAGATCGGCCGCCTTCTTGGCAGCATGTCACCCGATGAGCGGTCCAACACGACCATCATCTTCTTGGGCGACAACGGCACGCCCCCTCGCGTGGCTCAAGCCCCGTATGGCAACGCGACATCGAAGGGTTCCCTATACCAGGGCGGCATCAACACGCCGATGTTCGTGTCCGGCAATCGGGTCGGGCGAACAGGTCTCGACGACAGTCTCATCAACGGCACTGACCTGTACGCAACGATCGCGGCTCTGGCAGGGGTGAACGTCACCGAGGTGCACGACAGCCGCAGCTTTCTACCGCTCCTGACGACCGCCGGCACACACCGCGACGTCCAGTACAGCGAGATCGACGACGGATCGCGGGACGTGTGGACGCTGCGCGAACAACGGTACAAGCTGATCGAGAACGCCGATGGCGACGAAGAGATGTACGACCTGCTATCGGATCCATATGAAACGAACGACTTGCTACGGGGCACCCTCAAATCCGATCAGACGGCTGTGAGGGTGAGCCTCAAGGCGCAGGCCGACAGCATTCGAGGTGGATGAAGCGGCGCTCCCTAGCGTCCGCCTGAAGCTCCGGCCATGGGGATCATCCTGGCGCTCAAGTCGGGATCGTCCATGTCAGGGTCCAATGGAAACATGGGTCGCTGGATCCGTTGATACGGAAGCCGCTGGAGGTCCTGGTCCACCCCGCCGGGCGTGAGGGCCATCAGCCAATCACCGCGCATATCGTATAACTCCGGCACGAGATATCCGATCTTCACCACGACGATGTCGGCAGCCCTCGGATCAAGACCGAGGTTCGTGAAGTCCGATTCGTAGTGGTATGGCTTCCGGTTCTTCGTGACGATGACTCGTATGCTCCCCACCCGCACAACCACCTCCGTCTCCGCGGCCCCGTCCCCGTGCTCGATGGCTTCGACAACGCCCCGTAGACGCACAGGCGGCGAATAGCGGTCATCCACCATCGCTCCTGCTACTGCGTCGACCTGGCCCCCGATTCCAACTCCAATGGCTTCCTCAACGAGTGCTGGGCCGGGAATCGAGGCATAGATCAGCGACGGGCCATCCGGGTTCTCGAACTCCAATCGTTCAAGCAACTGAGCCAGCGTCCACGTAACATCACCCGCTCCACCCGCCGTCGGATTGTCCCCCATGTCGCTGATGATGAAGGGCTTGGCCGCGCTGGCCAGGGCCGCAGCAAGCGCCGTGTCCAAGGTGGTGGTTGGGGCCACGAAGTCGAAGTCATGCCGAACCCGCCAGAAGTGTTCCGCCAGTTCTTCAGCGGCCTGTGCTACCGCGGCTTGGTTATCCCCGTAGGCCATGACCACCGCATGGTTACGCGGCTCGTCCGCCCAGGCGTACCCGATCCAGATCGCCGCATCGGTCACGCCGTCACGCTGCGTCATGGGTCCGACTTCGGCGTATAGGCTTTGGGCCGGCTCGATCCGCGTACTCGTCTTCTCGCCTGGCAGAAGAATGGGTACGGGAATCCAGGCCTTGAAGGCCGGCTTGCCCAACCCGCGTTTCAGTCGATCAATGAGATTGTCGGTCGCTCGCTGCTTGGACTCTATGGCGTCTTCGTGGGGCGCCATCCGATAACTGGTGATCAGGTCACTCTCCTGAGCCAGCCGCTCCGAGACATTGCCGTGTAGATCCATGGAGGTGGAAACGAGCACGTCCGTTCCGATCACCTCCCGAATACGGGCGATAAGGTCCCCCTCCGGATCGTCCAGGCCTACGACGCTCATGGCTCCGTGGATGTCGAAGAAGAGTCCGTCCAGAGGCATCGCGGCTTCGAGGCGCTTAAGCGTCTCTTCTGTCATGGCCTCATAGGCTTCCCGGGTCACAATGCCGCCGGCAATGGCTCGTCCGCGTAGCGTCGGCAGCCAGACCACCCGATCCCGAGCGGGCGAATCTTCAGAGAGGAAGGGGTACGCCCCGAAGATCTCGTCTCCCCGAGTCACCCGGAATCCATCGATCGTGGTCTGGGCCGGAGAAAAGGTCGACGATTCGATCGCGATGCCAGCGATGGCAATACGAAGAGGGCCATCCACCTCACCACTGTCGCGCGGACTCTGGGTCCGATCGCCGCAGCCGGAGAAGAGCAACACGGCTAGCGCCGTCAATATCGTTTTCATGTGTCTCATCGGCTTAGAGATCTAGGGTGGAACCGAGCCAGGGCCGCTTCCGACGCGGAGGTGAGCATGCGGCTGAGCTCAGCGACGACCACTGAGAACAAGAGCAGGATGCCGAACTCAATCACCACCACCTCAAGCACGCCGCTCCGGAGTCGGCGTCGCGTCGAGTGTTCCCGAGTCACGTCGTTCATTTCAATGTCACGGGCGTCTCTTCCTCCTCGGCACCACCTAACGATCGACCCACCCGGAGTAGTTCTTCCAACTGAGCAGCAAGAGCCCGTCGATCACTGCGAGATTGACGATACGTAAGCATGAGGATCAAAAGTAACAGCGCGCTTCCAAACACCAGGAGCCCGAATAGCCAGAACTCGCCCTCAGATTCCGGAACGCCGATGAGGCTCCCGAGGGTCAGTGCACCTGCTACATAGGCCCCCAGTCCGAAACGACTGATACCCATCGAAGAGAGAGCGGAATGCGCGGCGTCGATCTCGCCCTGAAGCCGGACAATCTCTTCAGCTCTGCTGTCTTCCGTGGCCGGTAGATCCAAGGGGCTCTCCACGTATTTGTCTCGGGTTCAATAACGAGCCAAGGCGTTCCCGACGCGACGGTGAGAGTGACAGCTCTCACCGTAGTGTCCCGAGGGGCCAGGCCGTTGGTTGTCCACGGTAGTGCCGGCCCGGGGAAGCGCGCCAGCGCCGCCAGAGGCCCGAGCCGGAGCGCGGCGTTAAGCGGCGTCATCTCCAGGCGATCGCGTCGGATCCGCCTAGACGGAACGGCGACGTCCTAGAACCTAAATGATGAGGCCAACGGCATAGAGAGTCGCGCGCCCAAACACAACCGTGCGAGGGGCACGGCGTCATGTCACGCGCGTCCCTCTATAAAACCAAGAGGCCCTCACCGCCAAAGCGGAAAGGGCCTCTAAAACAATCAGCGAAGCACCAATACCCTGCTAGTACCCAGCGGCCTCCAGCGGCAACTCAGCCTCGACCGTCTCCGGATCCTGCATCGGCTGCCAAATCTGTATCGCCGGGAACGTGCTCAAGAACCACCGCACGGAACCAAGATACAGACCCAAGAACATGCACCCGATCAGCGGATGCCAGATCGTGAAGATCGGATCACCCTCATGCCACAGCGACGGAGCCACCATGCCGTACCGCTCCGTCCAGAGACCAACGACAATGATCCCCGTGAACGTGGCAAGAAGCTTCGGCTTCATCTTCGGCTTACGCCCAATCAGACCCACGAACGGAATGAAGAAGCAAAGCGACACGATCATCAGCCAGTACGGACCCCAGCTTGCTGGATCGGACCGTGTGATGATCCAAGCCTGCTCCCACGGCAGCTTACCGTACCAAATCACGATGTACTGCGAGAAGAACAGGTAGGCCCAGAAGACCGTGAACGCGAAGGCCAGCTTCCCGATGTCATGGCGCTGCTGCAGGCCAATGTGGTTCTTGAAGTCGGTGTGCTGGTTACGTAGGTACAGGCTCCAAAGTGCGGTACAAGCGATGCCGCCCCAGAATGCGCCCATGAAGAACCACGGACCAAACATCGTGCTGAACCAGTGCGGCTCGAGCGACATGGCCCAGTCGTATGAGAAGATGCTCATCACGATCGCGTAGATCAGAACAAACGCTGGAGCGATCGTCGTCATGCGCTTGTAACTGCTGACCTCTTCTTCCTCTTGCCCCATCCAGCCCTGCGTTAGGCGTACACGCCAGCTCGCACGACCCGGATCGTCCTCGTCCGCGCCTTCAGTCCGGCCCATGTCTGGGCGAATCGCCAGGTAGACGAAGTATGTCGCCATGCCGAAGAGAGCCAGCATACCGAACAAGTTTCGCGTCACCAGGAAGGGGATGTTCAGGTACGCTTCCTTCTGCGACACGACCGGGTCTACCCCCATCATGTCGATCCACGGGAAGTAGTTCTCCCGAAGCATGAGGAGCATCGGTAGTGCGAGCAGGAACGAAAACGGCAGGAAAGCCACGAACGACTGACTTACGCGCCGCATCGACCAGTTCCACTTGGACTTCACGATCCAAGTCGCCACCCCGAAGAGTACTCCGCCGATCGCGATGCTCGTGAAGAACAACCAGTTACTGACGTAGCTGATCCACGCCTGGTCAGGATCCTGACTGAGGCGAATCACAAAGGACACCAGACCGACAAGGAAGAGCACCCCAGCCATCATGGAGGCGTTCTTCGAACGCGGCAGGTACCGAACCGGTACCTCCGAAGGGATGTGAATGTGTGCCATTACTCGTCCCCTCCAGGCGGAGTATTACCCACCGGGGCATTTCCTTCTTCTCTCTGGAGCTGCCTCACGTAGTTCACGACACTCCACCTGTCCCACTCGGAGATCCGCGAGCCGTACTCGGGCATGAGCCCGCGTCCGACACGGATCATCGCGTAGATGTACTGGTCGCTGTACGACGCCACCTGCGCGCCGGAAACGTTGTAGGCCGGCAACACCGGGTGCTTGTCCGCGATGTACGCGTTGGCACCGACGCCGTCTGGGCCGTGACAGACGACGCAGTAGCGCATGTAGAGCTCTTCGCCCCGCGCCTGCGACGTCGCGTCATTCGGATCCATGGGGTTCACCAGACCCGCAACGATCGGCTGTCCCACACCTGGAACACCCAAGTCCAGCTGAGTGATCTTCGGCACAGCCACACCTTCCGGCTGTCCGATGTTCACCTCGCCCGGACGCGCCGGATAATTCCCCGAAGCGAACGAGATCGAACCCTCAGCCGGAGCCATCGGATGTTCGTACGGATCGAAAGAGCGCGAATCGCGCATCGACCGTCCGAAGATCATGACCAAGCCATCATCCAACGGCTTACAGCCAGCGAGCATCATCAGTGCGAGCGCTGCGACCATCGGCCGCCAGGCAGAAGATCTAAGCATCGTCTTCCCCCTCGCCCTCACGGAGCTCGATCGGCTCCTGAGCGTTCATGATCTTCCTTGCTTCGTCCACTCTGTCAGAACCGGCTTCGACGTACACGCCGTACCGTCCCGCGGTGAACTCGGGGTCGTAGACCACCGCCGGCTTTACATCCGGCAAGCGGCTAAGAATAAAGAGGCCGATCACGGTCGAGAGTGCTCCGAAGAGCACCGTCATCTCGAAGATGATCGGGACAAAAGCCGGTATGGAGACGATCGGCTTGCCGCCCACGATCAACGGCCAATCCACCGAGGTCCATGTCGTGAATGCTAGTCCGGTCGCGGCACCCGTAAGGCCACCTACCAACGTCCACACTCGAACGGGGCTCTGGCCGTAACCCAGGGCATCTTCGATGTGGTGCTCAGGATAAGGCGCATACGCCTTCACCTTGAAGCCAGCCTTTTTAAGCCCCTCGATCGCATCGACCGTGGAGTCCAAGTACTCGTATGAGGCTAGGAGTCCGGTACTCATCAGTGAGCCTCCTTCTGCTTACGCATGGGCGGCGGAAGGACCTCTTTGAGCTCCTGAATCGCAATGGGCGGCAGGAGCCTCGTGAACAACAGGAACCAGAAGCCGAACCAAGCGAAGCTTCCGACCATAATCATCATTTCGATCACCGAGGGACGGTACATACCCCAGGCAAACGGCTCATACTCGTGGTGCAGCGAAGTCACGACGATCACGAAACGCTCGAACCACATCCCGATGTTGATGAAGATGGAGATGACGAAGAGCGCGGGAATCGAATGCCGGACCCGCTTGAACCACAGCATGATCGGAACCATGCCGTTGCAGACCAGCATGATCCAGGTCGCCCACCAGTAGTCTCCGAAGAGACGGTTCCAGAACGCTGTGCGTTCGATTTCCTCACCCGAGTACCAGGCCATGAAGAACTCGGACATGTAGGCGTAGAGCACGATCATCGACGTGAGCAAGCAGAGCTTGGCCATCGCGTCGTAGTGCTTCGTGGTGAGATAGGCTTCGAGACCGAAGAACTTCCGCATGGGCACGGTGAGTGTGATCACCATCCCGACGCCGGAGAAGATCGCACCAGCCACGAAGTAGGGCGCGAAGATCGTCGCATGCCAACCGGGCACGATCGACATCGCGAAGTCCCAGGAAACGACGGAGTGCACCGAGAGCACAAGCGGAGTCGCGAGCGCGGCCAGGAAGATGTACGCCTTCCCGAAGTGGTGCCATTGACGGTCCGTGCCCTGCCAGCCGAGCGAAATCACCTGGTAAAGCTTCTTCCGCAGGCCGCCCGCCCGATCACGCGCAGCGGCGACATCGGGAATCGTACCGAGGTAGAAGAAGACCGCGGACACAGTGAAGTACGTCGTGACTGCAAAAACATCCCACACCAATGGTGACTTGAAGTTCGGCCACAGGAAGCGGGAGTTCGGATACGGAATGAGCCAGTACGCATGCCACAGGCGACCCACGTGGATCAGCGGGAAGAGTCCCGCCGTCATCACGGCAAAGACGGTCATCGCCTCGGCCGCTCGGTAGATCGATTGTCGCCACGGCGCTCGGAAGAGAAACAGAATGGCCGAAATCAGCGTGCCGGAGTGAGCGATACCGACCCAGAACACGAAGGTCGTGATGTATACGCCCCAACCGACCGGTGCGTTGAGGCCACTGACGCCGATGCCACGGTACATCTGCCAACCCCAAGCACCGAAGAACATCCCGATGCCTGCACCGCAGAGCGCGAGCATCATCCACCAAGCCTTACCGGGCGGTCCGGTGAGAGGCTTCAAGACATCGCGATTGACGTCGTCCAGCCGAGTGATGTCGGGGTGAGTCAGCGCGCCGCGAGCGGTCCGGTCTTTAGCCACGGTAGACATTATTCGTGCCCTCCCGTGATCTCGTGGAACGTCACCTTCTTCAGGTAGTTCACAGCCGGCTGTGTGTTGATGAGTTCGTCGAGGACGCGATACGTGCGCTCGCTAGAGACAACCTGCGAGACGCGGGAGTTCGGGTCGCGGATATTGCCGAAGACGATGGCTTCAGCCGGGCAGCTCTGCTGACACGCCGTGACGATCTCGCCGTCGTTGATCGGCCTGCCGTCCTCCAGAGCAGCGCGGTTCTCGGTTTCCCGGATCCGCTGAATGCACATGCTGCACTTTTCCATGATCCCGTTCGTACGAACGGTCACATCTGGGTTCCACTGCCAGTTCATCGGCTCAGGGACGTTCTCGTCCGTGTACCGATACCAGTTGTAGACGCGGACCTTGTACGGACAGTTGTTGGCGCAGTAGCGCGTACCCACGCAGCGGTTGTAGACCTGCGCGTTCACACCTTCCGGCGTGTGGTAGGTCGCGAACACCGGACAAACCGGCTCACACGGCGCGTTACCGCAGTGCTGACAGATCATGGGCAGGAAACGAACGTCGAGTTCGCCCGCCTGCGTCGCATCGACATGCTCGTAATAGCGCTCGATGCGCACCCAGTTCATATCGCGACCCATGAGGACCTGATCCTCACCGACCCACGGCACGTTGTTCTCAGCATGACAGGCCGTCACGCAAGCGGAGCAGCCTGTGCACTTGTCGAGATCGATGGCCATGGACCAACGCGGCTTCTCGTGAGCATCCGCGTATTCACCGTGATCCGTACCGGCCAGCGGGAACGCCTCAGGCGTACCGCCGTTTGCGTCGACCGGCACAAATCCACCAACACCTTGCAGCTCCATGAGCGGTCCGTGCCCGTCATCCTCATGGTCGCCCTCTTCGGCGTGCCCGAGGTCGGCGAGTGCAACCGCCGGCGCGATCGGGCGATCATGCTGATCGCTCGACCCTTCAATCGTTGCGATCCGGCGACGTTCGCCCGTCGGAGTCACGGTCACCGAGGTGACGAGTGTCACCTGAGCTCCGGACACCTGCTCCGACTCGGAGGGCAGGAGGTCCATCACGTTGACGCCGTTTCCGGTGGCCCAGCGGCCCATATCGGTATGACCGCCACCCATCGCGAGTGCGACGGCGTCCTCCCGGATGCCCGGGTAGAGCCATACCGGCACGTCCACCGAACCGTTGCCCGAAGCGACCGAGACGATGTCACCCTCACGAATGCCGCGCTGTTCCGCGGTGTGTGGGTTCATTTCGAGCCAGGAGTGCCACGTGATCTTGGAGACCGGATCAGGGAGTTCCTGCATCCACGGGCTGTTCGAGAACTCACCCGCACCGAACCGCGGCGACGGATGCACCATCAACATCAAGTCACCACCGCTGTCCATCGGCGGGGGATCGAAGCTCAACGCGGCGTCCGGCGCTTGCAGGGCCATGTCGCTACCCGTCGCCATGCCCATCGCCATATCGTGCTCGACCGCACCCGTGCGGAGCGCGTCAGCCCACAGGGTCTCGAAGTCGCCCATGGAGGCGTCGTGCATCTCCATGTGACCAGACCGGAGGTATTCGAAGAACGTCGCAGAGCCCAGGCCGTTGCCCAGCTGGTTCGCGACTGCGAGCAGCACATCCCCAGTCTGCTTGGAGTCGAAGTGCGGCACAGGCTGCATGACCGGCTGCTGAATCGCCATGACTCCATTGCGAGGCATCGAGTCCCCCCAAGCCTCCATGAAGTGGCGATCCGGCATGATCAGGTCGGCCATCGCGGCCGTTTCGTCCATCGCCGAGGCGAAGGAGACCTTGAAGCCGACCTGTGCAAAGGCCTCTGCGAAGCCAGACGCGGAAGGCATCGTGTATGCCGGGTTGGCTCCATGTACGATGGCCACTCCGACTTGGCCGGCAGCCATCGTGCTCACCGCAGACTCCATGTCCGCGTAGGAACTCGCCGCAGCCGTCACTCCAGCATCGTAATGGACCGTGCGGCCCACGTTGCCCGCGACGTGGTTCAGGATCATCACCGCGATGTGCGCTGCTGTAGCGCCGCGATGGTTGGCACCAGCACCTGGGCCCATGGCGAGCGTTGGGCCATCAGCCACGAAGCGCTCGGCCAACTCACGAATCGCGTCCTCACTGACTCCAGCGACTGAAGCAGCCGTGGTCGGCGTGTAGGAGCGAAGCACGTCCGCGTACGGACCCGCATCAGAAGCATCCCCAACAATGACCGAAGCCATGCCAAGCGCGACGGCTGCCTCCGTGCCCGGAACGATCGGGATCCACTCGTCGGCGTTGAGGCCGGTCGTGGACAGTCGCGCTCCGAGATAGACGAAGCGTCCTTTGGACTGATGATCGTCCACCGCACTCATCTTTGAGAGGCCCTTGTTATGGGCCACCGGGGACGAGCCGGACTCAATGAAGTCGTTGCCGAACGACACGAGCAGGCGAGCGTTCTCGATGTCGTAGCGCGGAAGCGCGCTGGAGCCGTAGGCCATGCGGGCAGCTTCCTGAAGCGCCGCGTCGGAAACCGCGTCGTACTCGACACGTGTACCACCTACGGCGGACACAAACTCGTCAATCAGGCGGTTCATGCTGGGGCCGGTGTTGCCCCCGATGTACATGGCGTTGCCCGCAGCGCGGAGCTTCGCCGCCAAGAGCTGTTCGGCTTCGGCCCACGTGCCCTGACGAAGGTTTTCACCTTCGCGGATCATCGGGCCAGCAAGGCGGTCCGGGTTATAAAGATGCTGGAGCGAAGCGTGGCCGCGGGAGCAGAGACCACCGGCGGATACCGGGTGGTTCGGGTTGCCCTCGACCTTTACCGCCTTGCCCTCTCGTGTACGCACCCACATGCCGCACTGCGCGGAGCAGCTGCCACACACGGTGGTGTACCACGTCGAGACGCCCGGCGTGATCTCTTCAGGAGCTACTACGTAAGGAAGGAGTTTCTCGACTTCGCTCGTGGAGCAACCAGAAGCTGCAACACCAGCGCTCGAAACACCGAGCACCTTGAGAAAATCCCGCCGTTTGATGCCGTCAGTCATAGTTGTTTTCAGCCTCAGTAGTGGCAGACGGCACAGTCCGTCGATGCCTGCTGGACACCGGTTTCTTCATCCGGCTGTCTGTGGCAATCGATGCACCATCCCATGTTGTCGCCGCCCCAAACCCGGTCCTGCCCCAAGAAGACTGCAGGGAGGCCTGTGCGCTGAGGCTCGAGCACTTCCATCGTCTGGACTTCGCCGTGGCACTCCTGGCACTGGAGACCGGCATTCACGTGTCTCATGTGCGGGAAGTGTGCGTGGTCCGAGATCTTGTAGATCCGAACCCACGGAATGGGCTCGCCTGCGTCCAGGTAGTCTTTGATCTTCGCGACTTCCTGTGGGTTGTTAGTCCCGGGGATGGCCTGATGGCAGCCCCAGCAGCTGGAGACCGAAGGAATTCCCGCATCAACCGAGCGCTCTGCCGAGAAATGGCAGAACTGGCAGTCCATGTTGTTCTGCCCCGGCTCACTGCCGGCATGCTGGTTATGCGGAAACGCGATGGGTTGGAAGTCCGAGAGTGTGGTCGGACTATCGACTCCTGCGCCGCCACCTTGGACGAACGCGAGGCCGGAGAGCGCTAGAACGCCCGCGAACCCGCCGATGAGCCAATGCTTTCTCATGTACGAAGCCTTGCTCCTGCACGAAGCAGTGCGCCAGTGAGGAGGCGCAGGAAGGAGCTTTTTCCTAGATCTGACACTCTGTGACAGCTTGGAACAAGCCCTGAAATTTCGGCCTGAAACTACCTGTACGCCCATGGTGGGGTCAAGGCGACCAGCCCCCCCACAGAATCCTTTTTATCCGCGCCGGTGTTATACTTTTGCACTTCGGCCGACCTGGACTCCAATCCATGAAAACGGTAGGGAACCGGAGCTCTCTCTGAACTCTCCCATGCCTGAAACAACCACGGCCGCGCCCACCCGCGAATCGAAGCCTTCGCTAGAGCTTCTGGACCACTTGGTTCGGGAGGTCGAGACCGTGTTCCACGGAAAGAAGGAAGTCATTCAGCTCGCGCTGGCTGCCCTTTTAGCCCGGGGACACATTCTCTTCGAGGACGTGCCCGGTGTGGGAAAAACCACGCTGGCTCACGCGCTCGCCAAGACGCTGGGCGTGGGCTTCCGCCGTATACAGTTCACGTCGGACCTACTGCCATCTGATGTCCTCGGCGTCTCGGTCTTCAACCCGAAGACGGCAGAATTCAACACTCGCCGGGGCCCCATCTTCACAAGCGTGGTGCTCGCCGACGAGATCAATCGTGCGCCCCCGCGTACGCAAAGCGGTCTGCTGGAAGCGATGCAGGAGGGCAGCGTCACCATCGACGACCACACGTACGAGCTGCCTCGCCCCTTCTTAGTGATCGCGACACAGAACCCGCTCGAACATCACGGCACCTATCCGCTTCCAGAAAGTCAGCTCGACCGCTTCCTGATGCGCATCACGATCGGGTATCCGGACATCGAGGCCGAAAAACGGATCCTGACGGAATCGGCTGCCACCACGCCGGTCTTCGAGCGACTCCGGACGGTGCTGTCACCTTCGCAGGTCTTGCAACTCCAAGCGCGAGTCGAAGATGTGGAGGTCGACGAGGCCATCCTCGATTACCTGATGAGCATCGTCGAGCGGACGAGAACCTCACCGCAGCTCCGGATGGGTGTCAGCCCCCGCGGCAACATCGCCCTGTTCAGGGCCGCGCGAGCCTTCGCACTCACTCAGGGCCGTACCTACCTGATCCCAGACGACGTCCGTGACCTCGTGATCCCGGTGCTCGCACATCGAATCATACCGACGGGCTCCACGGTATCCACCCTCAATTCGCACGAACAGGCCGCACGCATCCTTGAGTCGATTCTCGACGAGATCGAGGCTCCAGTTTGAGCCGAGCGGCCCTCCGCGGCCGCTCGAACACGTCCGGCTCCGCTTCCGGGCGTGAGGCCGTAGGCGCGCGCTCCATCGTGACGCGGCTGGTCACGCCCTTGGTGTGGCCTCGCGGCGTCTGGCGTCGGATCCGCTCTTGGAGGCGAATCAGCTTTACGTCAGGAGGCTTCGTCTTCACGGTCGGGACCTTCGCAGTCGGCTTCGCCGCCATGAACACCGGCAACAACCTTCTTTACTTGCTGCTCGGTTCCATGCTTGGCTTTATCGTCGTAAGCGGGTGGCTGTCCGAGAAGGCAATCTCCGGCCTACGCTTTCAACGTGTCACTCCGCACGCAGTGACGGTGGGTCAGCCAATGCGGCTCAAGTACCACGTCCACAACATCAAAACTCGACTGCCGAGTCTCGCCGTCGAAATCCATGAGGCGGGACTGCCCGAAAGTGCCTTCCTCGCCCACGTTGCCGCTAAGGGATCTGCTGAAGCGCGTTCTACCAACAGCTTCGTCCGCAGGGGCATTTACCCTCTCCGGGCCATTACGCTGTCGACGTGTTTTCCGTTTGGGATGTTCCTCAAGCAACGGGACATCGACCTGCCCGGAGAAGTCGTGGTATGGCCCAGGTCGGACCGGAACGTTCGGGCTCCGTCCCCGGACGGTGGAAAAGTGCCGCGCATGGGGGCCTCTGCGAAGGGCGCTTTAGGCCATCGGGGTGAGTACCGCACGCTGCGGCCCTACAGGCCCGGCGACGACCCCAAGGACATGAACTGGAAGGCGTTCGCACGGTCGGCTGAACCCGTGATCCGTGAATACGAGCGTGACGGTGCTGAGACGCGTTGGATTTGTCTGGACACAAGAGCGGAACCGGGGGATGCCGCGGAAGTCGCGGTAGAAGTCGCCGCATCGCTCGCTGCGAGCGCAGTAGCGGAAGCCCGGCCCTTCGCACTGGTCACTCCAGATGCAGTGATCGACCCCGGCGAGGGGCACGGCCAACTCGAACGTGTACTCGACGCGCTAGCTCGAGTCGACTTCGGCGTGGACGAGCACCTACCGTCTCCTCCCGTAGATCCGACAACCTGCATCCTGGTTTCAGTGGATGGCGCACCCGGGTTCGGTGACGTCATCGCCGTGGGTCGAGAGGCCCAGCTCGATGAACCGGAGATCGAGGACGAAGCCGCATGAGCCTCCGCCTCCTCCACCGCCGCCTCGCAGTGCTCATGAGCCTGACCGGCCTGGTAGCGTTCGCCGGCGGCGCTGGTTTCGAGCCCCTGTCCGCATTTCTCGCGCTCATCGCCTTGGGGACCGCACTGTTTTGGCACCCGGACACAGGTCTCTCGGACCGAATGGAGAAAATCTGGCTCCCATTGGCCACGCTCCTCGTCGTTCGCGCCCTCATCCATGTCTTCGTCATTCAGGACGACGTCGTCATCCCGGTCGTTGACCTTCTGCTCCTCCTCATGACGGCAGAGGCGTTGCGCTCGCTCGACGCACCCAACGACATCCGACTGTACGCATTGTCCTTCGCGCTGATCCTCGCGTCCACGGCATATCGACCCGGGATCCTTTTCTTGGTGGCATTCATCACCTACGTGGGCCTCTCGACGCTCGCACTCATGGTCGGGCACCTTCGCAGGAAAGCGGAGGAGCACAACGTCCGAGAGGTCCCCCTGGATCGAGACCTCATCATCACAACTGGGGTTCTGGCCGGCGTCATCTTGCTCGTGTCGCTGGTCGTGTTCGTCTCGGTCCCCCGCGTATCACAAGGCTGGGCTGGGCGCGGCGAGACACTCGCCACCTCGATTGCGGGGTTCAGCGACGAGATATCCTTGGGTCAGTTCGGGTCCACGATTCTCGCCAATCCGGAAATTGTCCTCCGCGTGGAGTTCCCGAACGGCGAACCCGAACAGCTATCCGACCTGAGATGGCGTGGCCGTTCGTACGATCGATTCGACGGAGTCCGTTGGACACGATCAGGGCGAATACCGCCATCCTCTGCCCCACGTACCTGGTACCGAAGACGGTGGCCGAACGAAACGATCGAGCAGAGAATTTTCGGCGCACCACTCGACGTGCGTGTGCTGTTCGCGCTCCCCCCCGCTCTCCACATCGACTCGGACAACGGTGTCCAGGCCTTGGAGGACAACTCCGGCGACTGGGTGTACTGGGGCTCCGGCCCACCCGTCTACACCGCACTCTCGCTCACGAGCAGCCCACCTGCGGATTCCCTGCGCATCGAACGGAGCGGCTACGCGCCGAGCAGTCGCTTCTTCCTGCAGACGCCCAACTCGATCGATCCCCGCATCGCGGCACTGGCCGATTCGCTGACCGCGGGTATCGACAACCGCTATGACAAGGCCATGGCCGTTCAGCGCTGGCTGCAGACATTCACGTACACACGAGATCTTCCGGCCACGGCCCGCGAGGCGACGCTCGAACACTTCCTCTTCGACCGGCAGGCAGGACACTGCGAGTACTTCAGCTCAGCCATGACGATCATGCTCCGCACGCTCGGTATTCAGGCGCGGAACGTGAATGGCTTCCTGGGAGGCAACTGGAGTCAGTTCGGAGACTACCTCGTCGTGACGCAGAATTCTGCTCACTCATGGGTCGAGGTTTGGTTTCCGGACTTCGGGTGGGTGACGTTTGACCCTACCCCCGCTGGCGCCGGCTCGAGCGAAGGCCTGAACATGTTCTGGCCAGGCCGCATCTTCTTCGACGGCCTTCAGCACCGCTGGAGCAAGTGGGTCCTGGACTACAGCGTTGAAGACCAGTCGGAGCTTCTCGCTCAGTGGGCGAATCTGTTCGGCGAACGTGAAGACCCCGCATCTGCCAGCACAGGTGAGGACACGAGGACCAATCCGCTAGGTGCCCTGCTTCTGGTAGCGTTGCTCGTGGGCGGGTACTTCTGGGCGCGCGGTGGCGGGCCGCCCATGCCGCCCGAGACCAAGGCGTACATCGCATTGCGCGAAAACTGCGCGCGAGCGGGACTCTCGATCACGCCGGGGCTGACGCCCTTGGCCTTGGTGGCACGCGTCCGAGAAGAACGGTCCTCTGCGGCTCGGGCAGCGGAGCGAATCGTCGACCTGTACCTACGATCCCGGTACGGGCGCGAGGTCCTCAGTGAGTCCGACCTCCGCGAAGTGCACGAAGCGCTGGGTGTGGCGAGAAAGACGCTTAAGGCGAGAGCGTGACTGGAACCTCTTCCTTCTGTATCGTCCAAGCATGACGAACAGTCAAAGTCCTGCCCCCGGCCTCCACATCGCGACAATCGCGCACGCGGGTCGTATATGGGACGCCTACCTCGAGTTCGACGACGACCCCCACCGACCGAACGTCTATCGCGGCCGAGTCCGCTTCGACCCGGCTGATTCCACTGATTTCGAGGATCCCAAGCCCCGCACGACTGTGATCATCATCGAAGAGAGCTACGAGGAAGCCGTGGCGAAGGCCCGGCGCTTCGACGAACGGTCGCTCGAAGGCCTTCTCCGGTCAGCACTCCCCGACGGTTCGGCCGCCTAGCTGCCGGGACTCCTGTGATCATGATGAGACCTCATCCTGTCCTCGCGGCACTATCCCTGTTCGCGTCAACAGCGTGTGGCGGATCCAGCAACCCCATCGAACGCGCCGCGAACCAGATGTCCGCAACGCAGTTCATACAGCCCTACGACATGCCTGCGGTGACGCTGACCGACCAGGACGGCGAGGCATTCGACCTCCGGCTCGATACGCGCGATCAAATCACTGTCCTCTTCTTCGGATACACGAGCTGCCCAGACATCTGCCCGATCACAATGGCAAGTGTTGCCCGGGCCGTGAGCCTGCTCGAGCCTGAGATACGGTCCCACGTCGGTGTGCTGTTCGTCTCGCTCGATGCGAACCGCGACGACCCGGGTCGCGTGAAGGAATGGCTTAGCACGTTCGACCCTGCCTTCGTGGGCGTAACGGGCACCCAGGAGCAGTTGGATCAGACGCTGGAAGGACTGGGGTTTGTCATGCCGCCGTACGAGATCCCGGCAGAAGGCTTCTACGAGGTCCCACACCCAGCGTCGCTCTTCGTGTTCACCCCCGAGCGCTTAGGGCGTTTCGGTCTGGGCCATGAGACGACACCTGAACAGATCGCCCAAGACCTCACCGTGCTGAGCCAAGCCTGGTGGCAAGACGGAGCCTGACCGCTGCCCTGCTGGTGGCCGTCGCCGCGTGCGGTGATGCTGAGCCAGAGGGCCCAGTAGGTGGAGCGCCCCTAGCACCTCGTGACGTTGAAGTCACCGCGGCACGAGTGCTGGCCCCGTCGAGTCCCGAGCGAACCGCGCTCTACGCAGACGTCGCAAATCCTGGCTCGATGCCCGACACGCTGATCTCCATCTCCTCACCAGCGGCTGAAGAATCCTCCCTGCACGAGATGGCCATTGAGGGCGGTATGATGCGCATGTCGCCAATCGAGTATCTGGTGATCCCCGTCGGATCTACCGTTTCGTTGGCACCTGGAGGATTGCACGGAATGCTGGAGGGCCTCACTTCCGCCTTAGCCGTGGGAGACTCCGTCGAGGTGACTTTGTTATTCGCGAAAGCCGGGTCCCAAACCGTCTGGGCGACGGTTCAAGACCCGGCTAACGCACGCGACTGATCCCGCTAGATCGGCAAGGACGGATGCAGCGCCGGCCCTACGCTTCTCTGACCCAACGCCACAGTTCGGGCAGCGTCGGCCGCTTTCCTGCCATCAGAATGCCGACCTTGTAGATTCGGCCGGCCAACCAAGCAATCGCGAAAACCGTGATCGTCATCAGGACAAAGGACAGACCGACCTGCCACGCGGGTACGCCGCCGCCGGCCACTCGCGCCCACATGAGAATCGGCGAGAAGATCGGGATCAGCGACAACGTCGTGGCGAGCGTCGACATGGGATCCTGAATGACCTGCATCACGAAAATGATGGGGACGATCAGCAACATGATCACTGGGAACTGCGCCTGTTGAGCTTCTTCATCTGAGTTGCACATGGCGCCAACCGCCGCATACAGCCCGGAGAACATGAAGAAGCCGAGAATGAAGAAGCACAGGAAGAGCCCCAGCATTCCGAGCCCTGGGAGAACCTCCTTGATGCTCTCCAGCCCTACCATTTCCGGTCGAGCCGCCACTAAGGCAGGAATCCCCGCCCCGGCAAGCAACGCCCCCGATGCGAGCCAAACTGCCATCTGAGTAAGGCCCACCGCACCCACGCCGACGATCTTCCCGAGCATGAGGTGCCACGGCTTCATCGATGAGATGATGACCTCGACGACCCGGTTGGTTTTTTCTTCGAGCGTCGCGCGCATAACCGCGACCGAATAGAGAAGGATGACCATATAGAGGAAGAACGCGCCGATGTATGCCACAAAAAATGCAGGCTCGTTCTCATTGGCCCCCTCATCCGACAGCATCTCGATGTTCAGCCCACCACCCTGCAGCATCACGTCTGCGTCGACGCCCCGCTGGGTGAGCTGATACTCGAGCGCCGACCGAGTCACCGCGCTTTGCAGCGAGAGGCTTCGGATGGATGACGGCCGGTCCGTTACGTAGAACGTGGCGTCACCCGTCTCGAGAGTCAGATCGTCCATCATCAGGAAACCGCCGAGGTCACCCTCCGTGGTGCGTTGGCGGAGCTCCGTCTGGATGTCGACATTCCACTCTTCCTCCCGCACGTCGTACCCAGCCGCCTCGAAGCGCGGGGCGACTCGGTCGTACAAAACGCCAGTGCCATCTACGATGGCGACGATCCGAGAGTCGCTCTCGTTTTGCACCATAAAATACGCAGGGAGCACGGTGATCCCGATCATGAAGATCGGGCCACCAATCGTCGCAATGACGAACCACTTGGAGCGGACGCGTTGTAAGTACTCGCGCCGAATCACTGCCCAGACGTTGCTCATGACACACCTCCCGGGTGAGCACCTGCCGGCATTCCAGCGTCTCCGACCGAGCCAGCACCCGCGTGACGTACAAAGATCTCGTGGAGCTTTGGCTCGACCAGATCGAAGCGAAGAATGCGAGCCTCCGAGTCGACGCCACGTTTCAGGATCGCCTGATAATCCGCCCCATCCCTGAGAATGAGGTGCAAGCCGTTGTCGATCTCTTCCGTGTGATCGACTTCAGGGCCCCTGATCCAATCGTCGGGGCCCTCGAACTCAACGGCTACGATGCCTTTCCTTTCTGAGGCCTTCAGAGCCTTCAGGTCGGCGTCGAGCACTTTCTTAGCGTTCGAGATGAGGCAGACGCGTTCGCAAAGCTGTTCGGCTTGATGCATGAGGTGCGTGGAGAATAGGATCGTGGTCCCCTTCGCATGAAAGTCCCGCACGATCTCCTCGAGCACATCTTGGTTGATGGGATCGAGTCCACTGAAGGGCTCGTCCAGAATCAGCAGTTCCGGATCGTGCAGAACCGTCCCAATGAACTGGACTTTCTGCTGCATACCCTTGGACAGATCGTCGGCTCTCTTGTCACCCCACGCGCTGAGGCCAAGTCGCTCGAGCCAGACACCAGCCTTCTTGCGGCCCTCCGACCTTTTCACACCGCGGATCTCAGCGAAGAAGGTCAACAACTCGATGACCCTCATCTTCTTGTAGATGCCGCGCTCCTCCGGCAGGTACCCGACCTTTTCCCGACGAGTCTTATCTGGATCTTCACCAAACAAGCTTACCGAGCCCTCATCTGGGTTCAGGATTCCCATGATCATGCGAATGCTGGTCGTCTTACCGGATCCGTTCGGCCCAAGTAGGCCGCAGATGACCCCACGGGGCACCTCAAAATCGAATCCAGACACTGCCGTGTGCTTCCCGAAGCGTTTTGTGACGCCCTCGAGCCGAATGGCGTATCCGTTGTCGCTCATGCAGTACGCTCTGTAAAAAGGGGAGAAACCATGCCATTACAGCTCCAATAAGGTACTCCCGCACTACGGAATTCGGTGCAAGTGTCTTCACCATCCGGACATCCGTACAAAAGAGCGCGTACTTTGCTTACCTTATTCGGCTCTATATCGCTACACAGGAGGCTGAATGGCCATCTATCGGACACTCTACTACACAGACGTTTCAGTCGGCGTCGGTGGGCGTGTTACGATCCCGCAGAACATGCGGGAGGATCTCGGCATCGACGAGGGCAATTCCCTCACGGTCCGGGTCGAGGAAAATCCAAAGGGTGGTCGTCAGATGGTTATCTGGCGCGCCGAACAACAGCCCGACGATCAAGACTAGATCCAGCAGTTCTAACTACTGAGATCGATGTAGCGAACAAGGTCCCTGAGAGGACCGCCCCCATCGTGGTGCCACCATGCAGGCGGAAACGGCACCTGAGCGAAGGGTACCACCCTCGAGGCGCCCAAGCGCCCGAGTCGTTCTGCCAAACCGTCCAGCTTCTCGCCTAACCCGGCGACACCCACCGTTTGAAGGTGAGCGGCTACGGGCTCGAGAAGGGCAGGCAGGTCCTGTGCCGACAAAATCGGGCGGACACGGACGACGCGCCCCACGCACGCCGAGGACAACTGGGCGTCCGGATCGAAGATCACGGTCCAAGAAGCGGTACCTCCGTGGGTGCACTCCACCCCCGAGCCTGCCGCACGCATCATCTCTGCTGTGCCCCTCAACTGTTGCAGTGTTGAGGCCTCAGCGGCATCGAGTGCTCCTCCGGGAAGGTCGTCCTCGAGTGCTTCGAATGAGACCGCAAGCGCATCGGCAAACGCCGCCGGACTCATCTCGCCGCCCTCTTCGACGAACACGACCTGCGGCGAAACACAGCCTCTCTGATCGAAGACGGCTACCGCACGCGCTAGGTCGTCCGTCGTAGTCGACACGGCAGCGGGCCCAAGTGCCCCCCGGCCCACAACCCCAATACTTGTCCGGTGATGGTACGCCCGGAAGCGGGTCGAAACCGGAACACGAGCACGCAGTGCTGCCACCGTGTCGTCTCCTCCATATGCGGTGACCATCTCAGCCCGACCGAGCACGATGTCCTCGCTCGAAACGCTGCCCCCCGGCCAATACACAACTGCGACCGCGTCTGCGAGAGCCGCATCGGCCTCCCGCAGGGCACGGACGAACAGCACAGGGAGCACGACGTCCCCAAGCCCAGGCTTCACGAGCGTGGGGCTCTTCACCAGAAGCGCTCGGATTAAAGCGTTCACACTCACTCCTGGGACGCTCCCACTCACGAACTGGGCGGTGAGGCGAGGGCCGACCGGCATCGACCGCTGCCCCCTGCCCTCGGTGAACTCGTCCAGCATCCCGGGCGCGCCGAACTCCTCCCCAAGCAACGCAGCGAGACGAGCCGGGGTCCAGTCGGCAGCCATGCCGTCCAGAATCGTCTCAGCCATCTCGGCCGAGACACCTGCGGTACCAGGCAACAACCTGAGAGCTTCCTCGCGGATGGGGTCGCCGGGGCTCATAAAACGAAATCCGACAGCACCAAGAAGTTCCGCGATCCCTTCAGCCGAACGCCGCACCAAACTCGAGCGAGAGACTTCGAGGGCATCCACGACACTCGCAATCCAGTCCGGCGCTCCCGCAGGGTACTCGACCCGGATGTCTCCGTCTTCTCCCGCACCTCGTCCGCCGTCGAGCGAGACGGTGGACAGCACGGCCGCCTGGACCGACGAAGGCAGTGCCCAAGCTGAGAACGGCCGACTCACCGCGCCACCGCCATCAGCTCATCCATGGCCCTGGAACAACCCCGAGGCTCTGCTCCAGCAGCTCGGCCCTCCAGGAACACACGGCCGTCCCGAACGGCCCCGAAGTCCTCCGTGAGGATGTGAGCGACGGACCCGGCATTCGCGAGATCAAAGAAGGTCAGAAGACCAGCCTCGCCTTCCGGCAGCTCACGGAGGGTGGTCGGGTCGACGGCGCGCACTTGGAGCCAAGGCGGCGCTATGTGACCGCATCCCAGCGATTCACCGGTCAGGACCGGCTCGTACAGCTGGGACAACAATTCCGTCATGCCGTACTCGTTGACGATACGCTCGACAGGCACCGATGTCGCTCGTGACATCGCCTCGTACAGCTCGTCCCGCGGAACTGCGCGCCCGCGACCCTTGAAGCCCCCCGTCTCCATGATGCGGCTTCCTTGTGGGAGCGGTCCAAGGCAGACATCCGAATGCTCCATCACGTTCATAAAAGCGAAGGCGGTCCCGAGCATCAAAACAGCTTCCGCGGCGGCCTGCGCGTCCGCGAGTGCGGCCGCGAGGACCCCATGGTCGACCACCCCGGACCCGTCCACGACGTAGTCGGTCCGGCTCGCGAAGCGCCTCGCGGCGGCGCCCACCATGTAGGATAGCGACGAGCCCCGTGCATCCTCCGGGTCAGGAATCAACGAGATAAAACGGAGCGACTTCCCTTCCGGCATGAGATGCGCTGAAAAACATGGGAGTAGGGAGGCCTCATACAGTGACACCCTGGGAATCAGATGTCGGCCGCGAAGCCCCAGGTCGGACGTGGTTCCGCTCGTCTGGAACGTCGCCTCGGCAGGCGATGCGGACAGGAGATCCAGATGCTTGAAAGCGCGGGTCGGAACTGCCGGAATCTCTCTCCAGTCGTCGACAGAAGCACTGGTGACCCCCCGGCCCTCGCAGAAGCCCCGGTACACCACATTCGAGGTGAACTGCACTTCGAAGACCTCGAGGGCCAAAGCCCCGAACTCCTCGTCAGTCCACGCCTGGTCCGGGGCCCGGCCAAATAGCACCTCGAGCCGCGCCGCAAGGGAGTGGAATGCAGTTTGGTCCCTCTCTTCTAAAATCATTCGTACAATGTACCGTTTCCCGAAGAGCCCGCCGTTGAGAACACCAACATACCGGAGGCGGAATGTGTCTCGGTTATGTCCCTGGGTACCGCCTGGCTCCCCGGGTGAATCGTAAATGGAGCGAAACAATATGAGTCGACCGGCGCACATCGCCGTGCCGATGTCTTTCTTTGCGCTGGCAGCCTTCATGCTACCTATCGCCTCGGCTGCACAAGACGATGGTCCCGCCCTTCAGGCCTACCGAATTCCCGACGGTCAGACGATCGAGTTGGACGGCCGCATCACGGAAGACGTGTGGTCACAGGCTGTGCCGATCCGGGACTTCACGCAGACAGAGCCCGTTGAAGGAGGAACGCCCTCCCGTGATACGGAGATATGGGTCGCGTACGACTCCGACCGGCTCTACATCGGCGCCGTCATGTATGACGATCCCGAGGGTATCCTCGCGCACCAAAAACAGCGCGACGGCTACTTGAGCACAGACGATCGTTTCATGTGGATCTTGGACACGTTCAAGGACGGACGGACGGGGTATTTCTTCGAAACCAATCCTGCCGGCGTACTCAGCGACGCTCTGCTCACGGGTGGTGGCGGCGGCCGCGGCGGTTTCGGCGGTGGTGGTGGTGGTCGGGCCTGGGACGGCATCTGGGACGTCCGGACGTTTATCCGCCCAGACGGCTGGTCGCTCGAGATCGAGATCCCCTTCCAAACCCTCAACTTCGATCCCGAGTCGGACGAGTGGGGCATCAACTTCCAGCGCACCATCAAGCGTGACAACGAAGAGATCATGTGGCGTGGCTGGCGGCGTACCGAGGGACTGCAACGCCCGGTGTTCGCTGGAACTTTGGCCGGACTTGAGGGCATGTCTCAGGGCATCGGGCTTGAAGCCGTGCCGTCCGCAATCGCGGGCTGGAAGAACATCCCGACGAACACGGATCCGACGATATACCCTCGCGACATGTCGCTCGATTTGAACTACTCGGTGACCTCGAGCCTCAGGGCCTCACTCTCCATCAACACCGATTTCGCAGAAGTAGAAAGTGACAACCGACGTGTGAACCTCACGCGATTCTCGCTTCGATTTCCTGAACGCCGCGGCTTCTTCCTGGAAGGCTCAGGGATCTTCTCGTTCGCGCCGCGAAGTGGACCGGATCCATTCTTCTCACGGAACATCGGCATCTCGTCCGGACAGCAGGTCCCGATCCAATACGGGACGCGCGTGACGGGCCAGGTTGGCGGCACCGAAGTCGGCTTCTTCCAAGTCGGGACGGGCCAAGCAACGTTCTTCGACGAAGACGACCAGATGGACGTCTTGCTCCCGTCGGAACAGTTCACCGTAGCACGAGTGCGCCAGCCATTCTGGGAGCAGTCGACAATCGGGGCCATCTATACACGACGTTCAGCTTCGCCGGATGCTACGGGCTTCGTTCCGGAGATCGGGCACACGGCCGGTGTGGACATGTCACTGAACACCCGCGACTTCATGGGGACCGGCAAGAACGCGGATATGGAGGCGTTCTTCGTCTGGAACTCGAATCCGGACCCGACCCAGGATCTCACGACAGGAGACCTCTCCGCTCGAGGATTCCGAATCAACTTTCCGAACGACAGATACACGGGCCACCTCTCGTACCGCGAATTCGGCGACGACTACCGGCCGACGCTCGGTTTCGTGGCTCGCAACGACTTTCGGCGTATCGAACCACGGATCGGGTTCTCCCCGCGTCCTGATATCGACTGGATCCGGAAACTGGATTTCTCAGTTCAGTTCAGAAACCTGACCGAGCTTGGGACCGGCATTCTCGAGGAACGCGAGTGGGACTTCAACGTGCTCGGCGTCGACTTCGAGAGCGGCGACAACTTCGATGTCAACGTGAAGCGCGTCTACGAGTTCCTAGACTACAATTTCCAGATCAGCGACGGCATCCAGATCCCGCAGGGTGAGTATACGAACTGGGAGTATTCCATCCGGGGCAGCACTGCGTCCAAACGGAAGATCTCACTCTTTGGTGGCGGCGGATGGAGCGGATTCTGGAACGGTGATCGGAAGAGCATTTTCGCCAGAGCGACCCTCCGACCAAACCCCGGAATCAGCACCTCACTCAATGTGCAGTACAACGCCGTCGAGCTCCCGCAGGGGGACTTCAGCGCCAACGTCTACGAACTCGAAACGCAGTGGAACCCAACGCCTTGGGTATCGGCAACGTCGCAGTTCCAGTACGACGACCAGAGTCAACTCTTGGGTCTCTTCGCGCGACTGCGTTGGATCGTGAAGCCAGGGAACGACATCTACCTCGTGTACACGCACAACTGGCAGAATCTGAGCGCGGGGATCTTGGACAACCCAGATCTGATCACGCTGTCGCGTGGCGGGTCGATCAAGTTGAACTACACCTATCGGTTCTAGTTCCAGGTAACACCCCGAAGAACGAGGCCGGCCCCACCTATTTGGCGCTGACGGCGCCGGAGTGCCTCTCTAGCAGCGATATCAGGGTAGGGGACTCGGCCGACCCGACCCCGCTAAGCAAGCGGCACCCAGGTCGCCACGCACAACAGGCAGCTAGGCGCAGCGACCGCGAAGAGAGAGGTACTCCGGCGCCTTCGGCACCAAACAGCACCCGCCTCTAAACCACGCCCTGATCAAGCATCGCATCAGCAACTTTCAAAAAGCCACCAATGTTCGCCCCATTCACATAGTTCCCAGGCGTCCCAAAGTCCTCAGCCACCTCCACGCACTCGGAGTGGATGCTCTTCATGATGGATTGGAGCTTCTGATCGACTTCTTCGCGGGTCCAGCTGTAGCGCATACTGTTTTGCGCCATCTCCAACCCGGACACTGCGACACCACCGGCGTTCGCAGCCTTCCCCGGGCCGTAGAGAATCCCAGCGTCGACAAAAAGCACGACGCCGTCAGCCGTGGTCGGCATGTTCGCCCCTTCCGAGACGACACAAACACCACTGTTCAGAAGGTTCTGAGCATCCGTCGCGTTAATCTCGTTCTGCGTGGCAGACGGGAACGCACAGTCGGCATCGTACGTCCAAATTACATCGGCGCGCCGGCCGGGTTCAGGTGCGAGTGGCGAATAGACTGCGGACGGATACTTGTCAGCATACTCCTCGATGCGGCCCCGACGCTCGTTCTTCAACTCCATGACGAACGCGAGCTTCTCTCGATCGATGCCTTCTTCGTCGTAGATGCAGCCGCCCGAATCGGAAAGCGTAAGTACGGTCGCCCCGAGGTCAAGGAGCTTCTCCGCCGTGTACTGCGCCACGTTCCCACTACCCGACACCAGGCACCGTTTGCCCTCAAGCGTGTCGCCGCGTGTCTGAAGCATCTCGGCGGCGAAGTAGACCGACCCGTATCCGGTTGCTTCGGGACGAATCAGCGAGCCGCCCCAATTCAGGCCTTTGCCCGTGAGGACACCCGTGAACTCGTTGGCGAGTCGCTTGTACTGACCGAAGAGGAAACCGATCTCCCGTCCTCCAACACCAATGTCACCGGCTGGTACGTCGGTGTTCTGCCCGATGTGGCGGTACAGCTCGGTCATGAAGCTCTGACAGAAGCGCATGACCTCGCCATCGCTCTTCCCCTTGGGGTCGAAGTCCGACCCGCCTTTTCCACCACCCAAGGGGAGCGTGGTCAACGCATTCTTCAGCACCTGCTCGAACGCCAGGAACTTCAACATCCCAAGGGTCACGGAGGCGTGGAACCGGAGGCCGCCTTTGTAGGGACCGATCGCGCTGTTCATTTCGACGCGGAACCCTCGATTGACCTGCACGCCTCCTTGGTCATCGACCCAAGGCACGCGGAACATGATGACCCGCTCTGGCTCGATCATGCGTTCTAGGATCTTAGCGGAGCCGTATTCTGGGCGGCGGCGGAGAACTAACTCTAGGGACTCAGCCACCTCCTCTACCGCTTGGTGGAATTCCGGCTCAGCTGGGTTCCTAGCCTTCACGTCTTCCATCAGACTCGTCGCATACGCAGCCATGGAATCGGACCTTTTCTCGTTCGAGGATCAGAATGTCGGGGAGGGACTTTGCGGAGTTCGGCTCAGACCGACGCAGTCGCGTTTGGAATAGCCAGAATGCCCTTTCTTTCGCGGCCGTTGACTACAGCCAGGATCGGTTCGTCAAAACGCAGAAGTCGAACGACTCCGTCACTTTCTACCTCTGGAAGTTCCGCTAACCGCTCCCATTCTACAACACCTTCGTCGACACTATCGTTGACGGTCAGGAAGCCGATTCCAAGGGAGGTGATGTTCTGATAGAAGTGGGTTCCTTGAGACGGCGTGACGCGGAAATCCCGGAAGCCAGCCTCTACGATGACGCGCGCGCCAGAGATATCCTCCCACCCTACAGGAATCCCCAGCCATGGGTGAGTCGAACCCCACCTACCCACGCCGATCAGAGCATAGTTACGACCCTCGGACTTGAGTCGCGCATTCATTCGAGCCACTCCTTCGGCGCACTCGGCACTCCTACTTCGGTCGAATCGATTACGGTCGACCACCACGATGTCCCGGAGGTTGTCGATGCGCCCGTGACCCAGAACCGCCGGGCTCTCCACGACTATACTCCGGTCTCCAATGTCACCTAGGCGGACATCCCCCTCCTCCCGCGTCACCGCGAGCGGCCTCAACTGCAGGAAGGCCAGTTCCGAGGGCGCGTCCTCACCAGTCCGTAACGTCACGGCGAACTCGATTTCCACCGGAGAGCGTGTGCCCGCCATCCCAAGGATCAGAAGCTCCCGAATGATCTCCGCCAACGGAAAGACCCCGTGTTTAAGAATCGGGGCGAAACTCACGAGCGGGACCCCCGGCCGACCCAGCCCGTCGTAGACCACATTGTTCTCAGCGGAGTAAGTCGACCCGATGGAGAGCAATGTTCCATCTTCCACCGCAACCTTGATGGGGAACTGGATAATCGGCCCATCACGCTCCCAGCCGCCGGCCGGGGGTGGCTCCCCCAACTGGAGGCCGTAGAAGACCCGCTGCGAGTGTTCGAGGATGTCCTCCACGGACGAGTGTTCGAGAATGTGACCCGGATGGGGCGGCGCAAAGCGAAGGCACGGCTCACCCTCAGCGACGGTCTTTCCCAGCCCCAATGCCACGGCCGCGATCCCGTCTTCTGGGCGAGCTGGAGGCGTGGGGTAGTAGTTGTGGGAACGTGCGACACCTGCGAAATGCGGGTAGAACCGATCCTGATGTCTTTCCCCCACCACGCGTTGAATGATTACGGCCATCGCCTCCTCTTCGAGGCGGTACTGGCTTGCCTCGATGAACGACTGAGCGTTCGACGCATACGTGGTCGCATATACGCGCTTCACCGCATCGAGCAACTGCTCGAGACGGACATCGATGTCGGCGTGATCGTTGGGTAGGAGCCACGTGCCGTAGACTCCGGCCAGCGGTTGCTGGGGCGAGTCCTCAAGCAGGCTCGACGAACGCACCGCGATAGGGGTCTGCACCACCTCCATCACTCGATGCAACTTTTCCACCACGTCCTCAGGAAGCTCCGCCGCCAGAAAACGGGCCCGGATCTGGTCTTCGTCTTCGCATTGCAGAGCGAAGGCCCGAAGCTCGTTCTCGTCCAGGAATCGGTTGAACACCTCGGTGCCTAGAACGACGGCGGCGGGCACGGTGACCCGCACGCCAGGGAAACGATCCGTGATCCGCACCTCATCTATGAGTCGACTCGCGAAAGCCAACCCACGCCCTTTACCCCCGAGAGACCCACCCCCGATTTGTACCAGCCCCTCTTCTCCATCGAACAGCTCCGATCGGAACGGAACTACGGACCCTCTATTCCGCTCCCGACGATACCGATCGATGTCATCGACCAAGCTCAGTCTCAGCTCTTCAACCGACTCGAAATCACCGACCGCCCTGGGACGCAGCTTACCCGCTAGGCCGAACTCCCCGCGAGCGCGCAACCAGCGAGAGAAATCGTGCCGTCGTGCGTGGAACGCGACGCTGTCGCCGGGCACCGTGCTCAGGAGTCCCACCAGACTCTTCAAATCGGGCGCACGTTCGATCTCGGCCCCAGAGCTGTCCCGGAAGACGAAATCGCCAAAGAAGAGATGAGACGACAGATAGGATCTGACCTGTCCAAGGAAGTCAGGAGAGCCCTTCAGCATGAAGCCGACGCCGAGTTCCTTAGCGACCTCCCGGTTGCCCTCATGGGACGACTGGAGAGCTACCGGAACTTCCGAATCGAGCGCCCGCATCGCCTGCAGCAGGTCCTCTCCTGCCGTATCGCTGGTCACGCCATTTCTTGGAAACCGCATGTCTGAGAGGACACCCATAATGGACGACTTGTACTGATCGAAAACATCGAACGCACGTTCGTACGTCGTAGCGAGCAGCACCTTCGGACGAGCGCGGGCACGCATAATCTGTTGCACACGATTACCAGCTTCCAGCTGAACCGCATCGGAGAGATTCTGCAGCTCCGTATAGATCAGCGGCATGAACGCCGAGTAGAAGCGGACATTGTCCTCGACTACGAGGAACACAGGCACCCCAATGCGCGTGTCGCGCTCTACATTGAGGCGATCCTCTACCAACTGCACGATCGCCAGCAGGATCCCGGCGTCCCCCTGATATAAGAAGCGCCCCAAGATGTTAGGGTGCCCTCCGGTCTCCTCGATGCCACGTAGCTCCTCGCGATCGTACGCGAGGATGGCGAGCGGGACGTCGTACCCGCCGTCTGTGACCGACTGGGCGAGATCCGTCGCGCTCATGTCCCCGATGTCCGGGCTCGTGACAATGAGATCGACTCGGCGGTGACCCGACTCGAGGATCTTCAACGCCTCCCGTCCGGAGGATACCCGCGTCAGTGCGGGGGGCTCACGGGGCGAGGCCTCTATGAACTTCCTAAGGACCTGCTCGTGGAGCTGGCCATCTTCGGCGAGGATGAAGGACTCGTACAGTGACGACACGAGCATAACATGGTGGACCTGGCGGCTCATCAGATCGCGGTAGCCGCCGGTACGAGCGCCAAAGCGCTCAGAGAAGTCGAAGAAGGACTTCATCACATCAGCCGGTAGCCGGCCTCCTTGTGTGCGTCATCACACGCTTCCACCACCCCTCACTCCGCGCCCAGCACGGTCGCCCGTGTGTTCACCGTCGCGCAGTGTCACCACTCCATTCACAACCACGACCGGAATGCCGTCCGGGTACTGATGAGGGTCCTCAAATGTCGCACGATCGGCCACGGTGGCGGGATCGAACGAGACTAGATCCGCGAACGCTCCGACCTCGATGACACCTCGTCCGTCAAGCTTGAGTTTCTGCGCCGGCATCTGCGTGACCTTATGGATGGCGGACTCGAGCGTGAGCGCCAAGGTGTCTCTCACATAGTGGCCGAGCAACCGAGGAAAAGAACCGTATCCTCTGGGGTGCGGAGAAGCTGTCGAGAGCGGGCCATACGGGGCATATGCACCCCCATCCGAACACATCATGCCGAGCGGGTGGGCGAGGATCCTCGCGGTATTCTCCTCCCCCATTCCATGTCCGATCATGCCGACGCCACCCCCGTTCGCTTCGAGCAACTCGAGGGTCAGAGCATAGGGCTCCACTCCTCGCTCCTGCGCGAGGTCGCCCATTCGCCGACCGCGCGCCCACGATGTTGCTTCGTTCGTGCTGGTGATCTGGACCGAATTCCAATCGCCAAGCAGGGCAACCTTGTCCCGGCCCTGCGCCTCGAGTCGACCTGCAGTGGCGGTATCTCTCAGGCGGGCCAGGAACGCTTGATTTCCACCCGACCGAGACGACGACGGAAATAGATTCGAGAGGCCGGTCGAATAGGCGGTGTAGGGATAGCGGTCGAAGTGCACATCGACCCCATCCGCCCGTGCTTGCTCAATGAGCCGGAGCGCCGCATCTGCTTTCCAGTAGTTGCGTTGGCCTTGAGCCTTCAGGTGCGATATCTGGACCGGCACTCCCGCCAGACGGCCGACATGGAGCGCTTCCTCAACCGCGGCAAGCAGCCGGTCGTCCTCGTTCCTCATGTGCGAGGCATACGGATAGCCCGTCCCGCGCAGGACGGTGGCCAGTTCGACGAGTTCTGCCGAGTCGGCAAATCCGCTCGGCGCATATTCGAGACCGGAGGACAAGCCGACACAGCCGCCCGCTATTTGCTCCCTGAGGATCTCCTTCATCCGGGCGAGTTCAGCGTCCGTCGCCGGCCGGTCTTCGTTGCCGACCACGAAGCCACGCAATGCACCGTTGCCGACCATCGTAGCAACGTTGACCGCCGCTCCCTCGCGATCCATTCGAGCGAGAAAGCCGACCGGATCCCGGAAGTCGATGTCGATTCCATACTGTCGGTCGTACCGATCACGAGTGGCTTCGAACCCCGCGTCGGACCAGGGCCCGACGGAACCTCCGTCTTGTCCTACAACTTCGAGCGTGATTCCCTGTCGAATGCGGCTCTCGGCGTTGTTGTTGATGAGGAGCGACATATCCGCGTGCGAGTGCACATCGATGAAGCCGGGCGCCAGTGCGAGTCCACGGAGGTCGATCTCGTTCGAGCCGGCGGCCACATTCGTACCGATCTCAGTGATCCGATCCCCAGTGAGTCCCACGTCGACCTCTCGACCTGCCCGACCCGTTCCGTCGAACACTGTCGCCCCACGGAGAACCAAGTCAGCCCGTCGCGCGCCGCACACGAGCTCGGGAGCAATCAAGGACCCGGCCCCCGCTACGGCCGACGCTCGCACGAAGGTGCGACGATTCATGTCCTTACCCACGTCGCACTCTCCCCGGCTCGAGACCGCCAGCATGCAGGATCTTCTCCTGCAGCCGGACTCCTTCCTCGTCGGTGAAATCGAGCACGCGCCGGACGGCTGCTTCCACTTCTTCGTAAACCTCCGCAGGAAAATCGCCACCCTCCGCGTGCCGGAGCGCCCCGGTCAGCGTCTCGAGCTCTCGCTCTGCTTTCTCGGTTGCGCGCCTGAGGCGATTTAGCGCCTTCCGCGCTTCGGTCTCAGCAGTCGTCATATGTCGTGGAGGTCGGGATGGTTCTCTCGCCGTGAATTTTCAAGGTGCGCGGCAGCACAACCCACGGCAATCGCCCGGCCCAGCTCGGGTGACTGGAACCCGCACAGGCGATTAGGTAGAGTCTCAAGCATGAGCAATAAACTTGAACTTTTGGTGGTCGGCGCTGGCCCCTGCGGCATCGCCGTAGGCGCCGCTGCAAAGAAGGCCGGTGTGTCATGTGTCCTCTTCGATCGAGGCTGCATCACCCAGTCGCTCACGAACTACCCGTACTACATGACCTTCTTTAGTACGGCGTTCATGCTCGAGGTGGGAGATGTACCCTTCACCATCCCCGAGTCGAAGCCGACCCGTCGTGAGGCGCTCGTATACTACCGGCGCGTTGTCGAACACTGGGACGTGGACGTCCGTCAGTACCAGAACGTGGACGAGATCTCAGGAAGCGAAGGTGATTTCACGGTACGCACGTCCAAACGAGACGGGACCCAGGAGATCTTCAGTGCCAAATCGGTTGTGTTCGCGACCGGTGGTTTCCATCACCCCAACTTTCTCGAAGTACCCGGTGAGGAGTTGGACAAGGTCCACCACTACTACCACGAACCGTACGCATATTACGCCCAGGACGTGCTCGTCGTGGGCGCCGGAAACTCCGCGGTAGAATCGGCACTCGAGATGTACCGGAACGGCTCACGCGTCACGCTTGTGCACTTCATGGACACGATCGATCGCGGGGTGAAGCCGTGGGTCGTGCCCGATATCACCAATCGCCTCGAAAAGGGCGAGATCGGCGTGCACTGGCACAGTCGTATTACGGAAATCAAGCCAACGTCAGTGGTGATCCGTAGTGATGCTTCAGGCGACACAACCGAGATCTCCAACGATTTCGTCGTTGCAATGACGGGATGGCGGGCAGACCACTCCACACTTCGCGGTCTCGGCGTCGAGATCGACGACGAGACCGGCAAACCGCATCACGATTTAGAGACCATGGAGACGAACACTCCCGGTCTCTATATCGCGGGGGTTATTGCTGCCGGTCACAACGCCAACAAGGTCTTCATCGAAAACGGCCGACAGCACGGCAGTTTGATCGTGGCGGACCTGCTCGCGAAACGTTAGTTGGGAGCCTCAAGACCCAGCTGCTGCGCCATAAAGGTTAGCTCCCGGGCCGTATCCTCGATCCGTAGGGTCATCGGGCGACCACGCCCTGCCGCATGCCCACCGCGGGCGTCGTACCAGAGGATCACGGGAAGCCCGGACGCGGTCGCTGCTTGGAGTCGCGCAGTCATCCGTCGGGCTTGCAGCGGTGGCACTCGGGTGTCGAGGTCGCCGGTAGCCAACATGACTGCCGGATAGTCGGCCCCGTCCCGTACCGCCTGATAGGGTGAGTACTGACGGATCACGTCGAAGTGTTCGGGAATACGAGAATCACCGTATTCGAGCAGTGCCGGCATGTTGTTCGTCTCCTGGAATGCATAGAACCGAACCATGTCCAGATCAGGATAGGTGCATAACACGGCCCGGAAGAGATCCGGTCGCTGCGTCATCGCAGCAGCCACGAGCAGTCCACCGTTGCTGCCACCGTTGCTGCCGAGATGGTCAGGGGTCGTGTACCCTTCGTCGATCAGCATCTCCGCGGCGGCGATGAAGTCGTCGAAGACGTGCTGCTTGTTCTCGAGCATGCCGTCTTGGTGCCACGCTTCCCCGAATTCGGTCCCGCCCCGGAGCGTTGCCACCGCGTAGACCCCACCCATCTCCAGCCACGCCATGCGTGTCGTCGAGAAGCTCGGCTTGATGTTCGATGTGAAACCACCGTAGCCGTTCAAGATTGTCGGGTGGCTTCCGTCGAGTGCGATTCCGGCGCGATGCATCACATACACCGGAGCTCGTGCACCCCCAGTCGAAGTGAACCAGAGCTTAGTGACTTCGAATCCCTCTGGAGAACCTTCCGGAGGCTCCGTCATTTCGACCTCCAAAGTCTCCAGATCGACCTCATACTCCGTGGCAGGCGTCAGGTATCCGACCACTGTGAGTGTCGCCTTTCCGTCACCTGCGCCTCTGACAGAGACGGTCGACTGTTCCGGTACGGAGACCTCACCAACGGGCGTGCCGTCCATCTCAAAGACCCGCACACGGTTTTCCACTTCGTGCAGGTAGATCGCGACGATCTTGTCTCCCACAAACTGGTAGCTCTCGAGAAGATCCTCGCTCTCAGGGATCAGTTCGGACCAAGCATCGGGGGTCGGGTTGTCTGGATCGGCTACAACGAGTCGAAAATTAGATGCTTCATGGTCCGTCCGGATGAAAAGCTGACCGCCCCGAAAGCGGACTTGAAAGTGTGCCGGGACGCCTTCAACGATGGTACGTATCGCGCCATCGCCGGTCTGAATAAAGTGATCACTGCGGGCCCAGCCGTGTTGCGCCGAATAGAGCCGATACCGGCCCCCTCCCACTCGATTCATACTAGCAAACACCTCCGGGCCATAACCCTCACCCCAAATTTCCTCGTCCTCGGACGAGTCCTCACCCAGCGTGTGATGGCGGACGCGCGGCCCATCGACGCGTGACCTGTGCGTGTAGTAGAAGCCCGTGCCCTCTTCGTCGAACTGCACACCACCGTATAGAGCGTTGGGGAGATAATCGGGAAGGTCCTCACCCGTCTCGAGATTTCTGATGCGGATCTCTAACTCGTCCGCGCCGCCCTGTCGGATTGAATAGAGCATCAGCGTCTGATCCGGTGACGCACCCATCATCTCGATCAACGTTCGATACGTGGGATCTAGGTCCACCGGGTCCATGAAGACCTCGTACTCCTCATCCACCGTGGGCTCCTCGGCTTCGTCGTCGTCCGCCGGGGCTGGCCTGCGATAGATCACCGGAACCTCTTCGCCCTGCCGCCTCATGGTGAAGTACTCGAAGTCGCCGATCTTCCTTGTCCCACCGACGTTGTCCTCGTCGAGGCGATCCCTCAGAATCGCGCGGAGATGCTCACGGACGGGCCCCTGCCCCACGATGGTCTCCGCGTAGGCATTTTGAGCGTCGATCCAGGAGCGGGTCTCCGCCGATTCCTGATCCTCGAGCCATCTGTAGTTGTCGACGAACTCGATGCCCTGGATGACGTCCACTACCGGATCAATCCGTGCGTCCGGCGGTGGCGGGTATCGCTCGCTACACGCCGCAAGGAGCGCGACGAGGGCTAGCGCACCGAGTCCTCGAGCCAATCGCTTCATTTTAAAGCTCATCATGTCATCAGTTCATCCACAGGTCTTCGAGGACACGGACGGTCGTAGTGTAGTCATCGCCGTTCACCGAAACGGTCACGCGGTAGACGCCCGGGGTCGCTGGCTGACCACGGTTCCGGCCGAAGCCGCCACCGCCGCCACGACCGTTCTCGGGCGGATTACTCCGTAGGTCCCACTGCACACGGTTCAGGCCGGCAACACCGGTGCCTTCTATGGACCGGAAGACCTCCCCCGTCACGGCATCCGTAATCGTGATCGTGACGTCACCGCTTGCAGCGTCCTCCAGGTAGTAGTGGATCGCGGAGCCCACCGGTGCGTTCTCACCCTCCCAGTTCTTGTCACCCGTGACCGACCGGTTCGAGCGTCGGTCCAACTTCCACTGGACCGACTCACGTGGTTCGAAAAGGTGAAACTCCTCTTCGAGAATCTCCGTCGTAACATCCTGGAGAGCGGTGATGTCATCCATGACGTAGATGGACCGGCCATGGGTCGACAGCACGAGATCGTTGTCTCTAGGATGCACCAGCACATCGTCGATCCGGACAACCGGCAGGCCGTTCATGAACCTGTGCCATTCTTGCCCGTCGTCACCCGAGATGAAGAAGCCGAACTCGGTGCCCGCGTATAGAATGTTCGCGTTGCGCGGATCCTGACGGATCGTATTCACATTCCCGAAGTCCGGGAGATTGGACTTGATATCCTGCCAAGTCTGCCCGTAGTCGCGCGTCACGTAGACATACGGTTTGAGGTCACCTGACTTGTGCCCGTCAATGGAGACATAGGCCGTTGCCACATCGTGATGAGAAGCCTCCACCCGAGACACGTAGTACTGCGTGGTCCCACCCGGGAGATTGCGGCTCACCTCGGTCCACGTCGCGCCACCGTTCTGACTGACTTGGATGTTGCCGTCGTCCGTGCCCATCCAAAGAACGCCTGGCTGGATAGGCGACTCCGCAACGGTGACACCAGCGCTCCACATCGTCACACCATCGTTGCGGGAGAGGTTGCACTCGATACCACGATTGAGCTGTGCACAGCGCGGCACATCGTTCTGCACACCCATCAGGTCGATCTCGTCACGATCGATGTTCTTGGAAAGGTCCTCTGACATGGTCCATGTATCACCTCGATCACGGGAGATGAAGAAGCGATTCCCGGCAACATAGACCGTGCTCGGATTGTGCGGGGAGAGGAGAATGGGCGTGTTCCAGTTCCAGCGGATCTGATCCGTGGCTGAAGGCGCCGGGACAATGTTCGGACCCCCACCGCCACGGCCACCCGTTCCACGGGGACGAATGCTCGGCTGCTCACCGGTCGCCAGGTTGATGCGCCGCACGTTCCCGTTCTGAGACTCGGAGTAGATGATGTCCGGGTTGGTGGGGTCGATTTGGGTATAGAAGCCATCTCCTCCCCCGGCGTTGAACCAGTCTTGGGGCAGGATGTTGCCAGCGCGGACCGAGCTGGGTCCGCACCAGGTCCCATTGTCCTGTAGGCCCGTGCAAACGTTGTACGGCCGCTGCATATCGACTGACGCATGATAGGGCTGGCCTACAGCCCACGTGCGAATCGACTCCCAGTTCTCACCCTGATCGTAAGAGACGTCGATGGAGCCATCGTTCCCGATCATGATGTGATCGTGATTGGCAGGGTTGATCCACAACGCGTGCTGATCCACGTGTCCGAAGCCCGTGAGAGTCTCCCACGTGCGTCCTCCGTCACGGGACTTCGCGACCTGCTGGTCTACCGTGTAGAGAAGTTCGGGGTCTGTCGGCGAGACACGAATCTGGCTGAAGTACATCGGCCGCCCGTTCTCATTGCTGCGGAATTGCCAGCTCTGGCCTCCGTCCATAGAGCGCCACACCCCGTTCCACTGCTGATCGTCCGGTGGGTTCTGTTCACGAATGAGCGTCTGCCAAGCCGAACGTTCATCGTCGTTGAGTTCGCGCTCGTTGTCCGCGGCGACCTCGATCTGGGCGTAGATCATATCCGGGTTCGCGGGGGTCGTCGCCAGTGCGATTCGGCCCATCGTGCCGTTCGGCAGACCATTCCCCTCCACTCTGCTCCACGTATCTCCGGCGTCACCAGAAGCCCAGATCCCGCTTCCTTCACCACCACCCACGAAGCAACAGGCACTGCGGCGGCGTTGGTAGGTTGCCGCCATCAGGTGATCAGGATCGTTCGGCTTGATGATGAGGTCCGTGGCGCCGGTGTTCTCGTCGATGGACAGCACATGGTCCCATGTCGCGCCACCGTCAGTCGTCTTAAACACGCCGCGTTCAGAGCTGGCGCTGAAGAGAGCGCCGTTCGCCGCAACCCAGACCGTGTTGGGGTCCGTGGGATGCACGATGACCCGCGAGATCGACTGGGTCTCGCGAAGACCGACGAAGGTGAAGGTCTCACCTCCGTTCGTTGTCTTGTACATGCCCGCGCCGAAGGAAGAACTTTGTCGATTGTTCGACTCTCCAGTGCCCACGTAAAGCACGTCGGGATCCGACATGGATATACCGAGCGCTCCGACCGAGTGCGTCTCGTATTCGTCGAAGATCGGCTCGAACGTCGTCCCGTTGTTTACGGTCTTCCAGAGCCCACCCGTGGCAAAGCCCACATAGTAGGTGAACGGATCGTCCGAACGGACCGCGATGTCGTCAACTCGTCCGCCCTGTCCGATGGGGCCGATCGAACGCCATACCATAGGCCGAAGCAAAACATTGTCGGACTGATTGACGACTGGAGTGTCTTCCTGAGCCACCACAGTGGTCGGCACAGACGAACCGGCAGCAAGAAAGACGAAGAAAAGTCGGACGAGACGCGAACCGGGCATCGGGTTCACTCCTTAATGTTCTGGGCCCATCGACGTGATTGACCGCATGCATGTAGGCTGAGGAAAGTCGAGACCGAGTACGGTCCCGTCAAACGAATCCGGAAACACGAGGAACCACTACCGACTCCTACGGCTTGGCGCTCAGCAAGAAGACTCTATAGGGTGTCGAAGAATATGGACTGCTGGACTCACGCAACTGTGGAGAACCGAATGCGACGTTACGCATTCTCACTCATCGCAGCGGGCGTTGTCGGGATGGGCGGATGTGGGGTGGCAGATGAGACAGCCGAAGCCGTGGTGGAAGAGATGAAGGAAATCGTGTTGGGCCCCGTGGACGGGCTCGACCTACTCGGTGTGGACCTCGAGCGGGTCCAAGCCGGGGATATGGCACCCGACTTTTCCGCCAATACACTGGCCGGGCCGGTCGCCACGCTCTCGAGTTTCCGCGGGGAAAAGAACGTTGTGCTGCTCTTCTACCGAGGCCACTGGTGACCCTACTGCGCTAAGCAGCTCGGTGAGCTGCAAGACTTCATGACCCCGGAACAGCGCGAAGGGACTGAGATCCTCGCACTTTCTTCAGACGGTCCGGAAATGCTCCAAATGATGGTCGATCGGGTGGCCGAAGAAAACGACGGCTACATGATCGACTTCGCGCTGTTGTCCGACCCGGACGCGACGATCATCAATCGGTACGGGCTCTTCAACAGCGAAGACGGCAAAGGACGCGCGATTCCGCATCCAACGGCCTATGTGATCGACAAGGAGGGCCGCGTGCACTGGAAATTCACCGAGGTGAACTACCGGGTCCGGCCGGAGAACGAGGACATCCTGGCAGCACTCGCGGAGCTCGAAGGGATGTAGAGGGCACCACGTCGCAACGATGGTTCGGGGTCTCGGCTACTCGGTCGGGACCCCGATTTCGTTTCCGTTGAGAAGGAGGCTTTCCACGCCCCTTCGTACGTACCCCAACGCAAGCGTCTCGCCATACTTGGGCGATTGAACCGCCGAAGTGATCCACCCGACTGCTTTCTCAGACCCATCTGTAGAGAGGAGTTCGGTGCCCTTGGCTGGGGTCGGTACATCACCGAGGTGCAGTTGGCGTAGGTGGCGATTCACCCTACCGCGGTCTCGAATACGGATGATGACCTCCTGCCCTGTGTAACACCCTTTCTGGTAATCGATCGCTCTGTCGTGAATACCAGCTTCGATCGGAATGGTGTTCTCATCCATGTCGGTTCCGAACACGGGTCGACCGCCTTCCACACGCAGTGTGGACCAGACGCCGAGGCCCGCGGGCTGAGCACCCCCCGAAACCAGAGCGCGCCAGAGCGCGGCCACGGGTTCAGCTGGACCCACGACCGTGTACGCGTCAGGCCAGACCTCTTCGGTCTTGATGACCAGAAGTCCATCCACCGCTGACTCTCCAGCCGACCGCCACTCGCCCTCTTGGAGCGCGGTGAGGTCATCAATGCCGACCCGGAGTCCGAGGGCAAGTCGCGACAGGACCGCAGCTGACTCCGGGCCAACCACTGTGATCATCCCCGTGTCCGGAGTCACGTCTGCAACCGCCGCGAATCGAGGTGGTAGGTATTTCTTGAAATTCTCAATCAGTGCCTCGACCCCCGCGACCGGGACATCGAGCAGAAGCTGTTCAGCGTCATCGTCTCCCTGGGAGATCGCCCACAAATCAGTGAGCATCTTACCCTTCGGGGTCAGGACGGTGCTGTACGTGGCAGCCCCGCCTATGACGCCCTCTCCGGCCGCACCAGGCGCGGACGGTAGCCGCCCCGTAAGAATGCCATTCAGCATCTGGGACGGAGAACGTCCCGTGATCGCCAGCCGAGCTCGATGACTACGATCGAAGACAGCGACCTTCATCGTCGCAGCCTGATACTCGCCCGCCGGGTCTCCGAAGTGTCGCATGAGAGAGCGTCCGTGATAGTCGGAGGCGATCCCTCCTGCGGCTTCCATATCTGTCCATATGCTGCTCGGCGTCATACGGCCCCCACGTCGTTCGACAGATCTCGGCCTTCCCGGAGATCCTTCAACATCGCGCTCACGGTCTGGGAGTCTGCGGCGCTAGGGGAAACCCGGAGATACCGTTCGAGCTGCTCCGCAGCCTCATCGCGCCGACCCAGCCGTGCCAAAAGCACACCACGTGTCCTGTTCTCCGCGGGCGCCGTCGGCGTCACCATGAGGATCCTCTCAACGGCGGCGAGCGCCCGTTTGTTGTCTCCAACGTTCACGTAGACACCCTTCAAATTTGTAAGCAGTCGCACGATCATGTTGCGCCGATCGGCCGTCTTCATAAACGCATCTTGGAGGCGGACCATGCCGCCGTAAACCCGATCTAGGAGTTCCTGCGCTTCGTCCTCGAAGCGGGCCTTCCCTCCATCGAAGGGGTCGAGCAGCAGGTCCATCGCTTCACCGTTGAATCGAATGAGAAAGTGGCCGGGAAAACTCACCCCCTCGAGAGGGAGGCCCAGACGCCAGCCTACTTCGAGCAGGACGACCCCTAAGGTCAACGGGACCCCCGTGCCGCGATCGAGTACGTCGTTGAGAAACGAATTCCTGGGGTCGTAGTAGGCCTCCCGATTGCCGTTGAATTTTCGCCGACGATACAGCGTATCGACCACCTCGGAGAGAACAATGAGCGGCGCCGTTTCGTCAGCGAGTCGATCTTTGACTTCTTCAGCGAGTTGATCCAGCCGGGCCAGATACAGCTCCACAGAGAGCTGGGGATACTCTTCCTTCGCCACCAACAGAAACGCTCGCGCGAGGTCCATCTCGGGTTCCGTCCGAGACAGCTCCTTCGCGAGGAGTTGGCGTGTGTCGAGAGTCGGAGTGGCCAATGGCCTCTGCTGGGTCAGAAGGTGGATTGCGCGGCACACATCGTGACAGGACCCATGGGTACACTTCCGTCCGTGTTGGTTTCCGCCGCGGCCTTACTCCCAGCGAAACACCCTGGCAGACAACGCGAGCGACGACGCCATGGCTGCGACCAAACCAAGCACGTTCCACCCATGGGCACCGCACCCTGCTCCGTCCCAGATCCCGGTCATTAAGGCACTGGCATTCGTTGTCGGAAGTGAGTAGGCCACAAGCTGCAGCGGAAGACTGAGGACCTCGATAGGGAAGAAGAGCCCAGAGATCGCGATCATCGGGTAGAGCACCACAGCGCCCAATGGACACTGAGGATCGTCACCGGCTTCAGCGGCCTAGCGCGCAGCCGTTTCAAGATTCTGCCCTCGCGGTACATCGAAACGACCGCGACGAGCGAGAGCACCGATCCGATCGCGATAAAGAGCGCGGCCATGACAGGAACGTTGACGGGAGAGTTCATACATAAAGGGACGCGGCATGTGTCGAATTTCGTCAACGCGGCCGTATCTATCTGGGGCAACTGCCCTGAAAGCGGTTCCCAGCACGGGCTTCCACCCCCAACTTCGTGGACGCTCGACTTTACTTCCCCCATCCCGAGAGGAGACCATGGCGAACGAGCCAAGGGACCAGAGGCCGAAGATTCGGCTGTCCCAGCTCAGTCACGGAGCCGGTTGAGCATGTAAGCTCGGGATGTCCGAGTTGGCGCAGGTTCTGCGTCACGTCCTGCCGGTGGAAGATCCGAACGCCCTCGTCGGTCATACGACCGGCGACGATGCTGCTGTGTATCGGTTAACCGACGACCGTGCCTTGGTCGTAACGGCTGATTTCTTCACGCCCATAGTCGATGACCCCTACGACTTTGGCCGCATAGCCGCCACGAACGCGTTGTCGGACATCTACGCCATGGGGGCGAAGCCCATGTTCGTGCTCAACCTGGTGGGCTTCCCTCGTGCGCTGCTGTCCGAGGGCATCCTTGATGAGATCCTGCGGGGCGGAAGCGATGTCACGCGCGGCCTCGGCATACCGACCTTGGGCGGGCACACGATCGATGACGCCGAGCCGAAGTACGGGCTCGTCGCGATCGGAGAAGTCGACCCGAACCACATGGTGACCAACACCGGCGCGAAGCCCGGTGACTTGCTGGTCCTCACCAAGCCCATCGGCTCCGGAGTGATCGCGACAGCGATCAAGAAAGGCGAGGCGCCGGATGATGTGATCGCGAACGCTGTGGATATCATGGCGACGCTCAACGCCGGGGCGGCGGCGGCCATGGTGAACGGAGGCGTGCTCGCGGCCACAGACGTCACCGGCTTCGGCCTACTCGGGCACCTCCGCGGTATGATGAGGGCATCCGGCACCGCGGCTAACCTGCGATCCAGCGACATCCCTGTCATGCACGGTGCGAGAGAGCTCGCTATCGGCGGTCATATTTCCGGAGGATCGAAGCGCAATCTGGAAGACGTGGCAGCCGACGTGACCTTCTCTGGCGAGGTCGACGAGATCAAGCGGGTGCTGCTCGCCGACGCGCAGACGTCTGGCGGCATGCTCATGTGTGTGAAGCCTGACATATTGGCACCACTCATGGCCGACCTATACGGACAGGCACCTGTGACTGCGGTGATCGGTGAAGTTACTGAAGGTGAACCCGGGAAGATCAGAGTCGAGGCCTAGTTAAAAAAACGGGCCGCTCTACCCCCAAAGGTAAAGCGGCCCGCTGGACCTTCGGTCGACTTAGGGATCTAAGCCCGAACGGTGCCTCCGGATGCCTTCTTCTTCGCGGCCGCCTTCTTTTTCGGCGCAGCCTTCTTAGCCAGCTCCTTCTTCGCCGCAGGCTTCTTCAAGCCGCCGCGAAGTGCCACGGCCAGCACGTCGTCGAGCGTCTCAGCGAGGTGGAACGTGATCTTCTTCCTCACCTCATCCGGGATGTCGTCCAAGTCGGCCTCATTGTCGATAGGCACGATGATCTGCTTGATCCCCGCCCGAACCGCACCGAGCACCTTCTCTTTGACTCCACCAATCGGGAGCACCCGCCCCGTGAGCGTGAGCTCACCAGTCATCGACACGTCGCGGCGGACCTTCCTGCCCGACACGGCCGACACGAGTGCGGTCGCCATGGTGACACCCGCTGATGGGCCATCCTTGGGAATCGCTCCTGCCGGGACATGGATGTGAATCTCACGACCCTTCAATGACTCCTCAGGAATCCCCAGCCCCTCCCAGTGTGCCTTCGTGTACGACAGTGCCGCCCGACCGGACTCCTTCATGACGTCGCCAAGCTGACCAGTGAGCAAGAAGCCGCCGGTACCCTCACCCGGCATCACGCTCGCTTCCACGAACATGATGTCACCACCCATGGGCGTGTAGAACATCCCCGTAGCAACGCCGACTACATCCTCGGCTGCCAACGTTTCGGGGTGCACGCGTGGACGTCCGAGCAGGTCGCGAACGTCGTCCCCAGTCGCCTTGATCTTCTTCATGGTGCCGGCGGCGATTTTCCTCGCCACCTTCCGCGCGAATTTGCCGACCTCGCGCTCGAGCTGACGCACTCCGGACTCCCGTGTGTACTTCTGCACAACACTGAGAACCGCCTTGTCCGTCATCTGGAGTTCGCCCGCAGTGAGGCTGTTCTCCTTCAGCTGACGTGGCAGCAGGTACTTCTTGGCGATCTGAAGCTTCTCGCGCTCGGTGTACCCGGCGAAGTCAACGCGCTCCATACGGTCGAGCAACGGGCCTGGAATGCGGTCTAGGTAGTTCGCCGTCGCAATGAAGAGAACTTCCGAAAGATCGAACGGGATGCCGAGATAGTGATCCACAAACGTTGAATTCTGGGCGGGATCCAGCACCTCGAGCAGCGCCGAACTCGGGTCTCCCTGGAAGGAGACGCCGAGTTTGTCGACTTCGTCCAATAGAAAGACCGGGTTTTTGCTCTTCGCCGAACGCATGCCCTGGATAATCCGTCCTGGCATGGCACCTACATAGGTGCGCCGATGCCCGCGGATGTCCGCTTCGTCGCGCGCGCCACCCAATGAGATGCGCACGTACTTCCGGCCTAAGGACCGCGCGATCGACTGAGCGATCGACGTCTTACCCACACCAGGTGGTCCGACGAACAGTAGAATAGGACCTCGGCCCGAATGCGGCTCGCTTCCAGCTGCATCATTACCTGAGGCACCTTTCTCCGCTTCTTCGGCACGATCCAGCTGGAGCTTGCGCACCGCCAGGAACTCGACGATTCGATCCTTCACATCTTCGAGGCCATGGTGGTCGTCTTCCAGAATCTGCTGAGCTTTCGAAAGGTCGATCTTCTCCTCTGTACGTTCGCTCCACGGAAGCTCTGTGACCCACTCCAGAAACGTACGGATGACTTGATACTCAGCCGACTGCGCGCTCGTACGCTCTAGGCGCCTGAGTTCACGATCGACTTCGGTGCGCTGTTCTTCGCTGAGATCGAGTTCGGCAATGCGAGTTCGCATCTCCTCGACGTCATCGCGCTCCTCTTCTTCACCCAGTTCTTTCTGGATCGCCTTCAGCTGCTCACGCAGGAGCATCTCGCGCTGACGTTCACCCAACTCGGTCTGCACCTTGGCCTGGATGTCTTCTTGAGCGTCGATACGGGCGAGTTCACGCTCCACCGCGACGAGGCAAGAACGCATCCGGTCTTCATCGTCGAGCGTTTCGAGTAAATCCTGTTTGTCGGACGTCTCGAGCTCCAGGTAGAACGCCACCAGATCCGCGAACGGACCTGGCTCGTCGACCCCCTGAATCAGCTGATTCAACGCTTCTGCTGGGACGCCCCGACGGGTACCCAGCTCCGCGGCGCGGTCCCGCAACTCGCGGTCCAGCGCTTGGAAGGCCGGATCCGCCTCATTGCGGGGTTCCTGGCTCTCCATATCTAGGAGCACCGCGTGCATCATCGACTCACCCTCGTCGTGATACGACAACGCCTGCGCACGGCCTTCGCCCTGCACTAGGAGCTGCACGCCTCCACGAACCCGGTGAGTCTGAATGATCCGGACCACGGTACCCACATTGTACAGGTACTCAGGAAGCGGATCGTCGACGTTTTCTCGTTGTGCAACAGCGAACATGCGGCGGTCTCCGTCCAAAGCTGCTTGGACGGCTTCGACCGTGCCAGGTCGACCAGCCGAAATGGGCACAGCTACGCCCGGGTACACGACGGTGTCCCGTAGCGGTAGCACTGGAAGCGTGAAACGCTCGCCCATGGAATCCTCTCTCTCTTCGCCCGCGCCTTTGGCGTCAGGCATTTCTATATCGGTCAGGGTCGTCTCCCCGGACCGTATGCATGAGTCCGCGAGCCGAGGCAGTACGGAGCTTGGTGCAGGTTTCTTGCCACGCCAAACCTCCTTATTCGTGCCCGGACCGCATGAAATCCTGCCAATGTGGCGGTGACAGGCATACGTACCGCGCCACTTTTTCACCTAGACGGCGAGAGTTAGGTTGGCACCTCGTTACTCTCCGCGCCACCGGTCGGGGATCTACTATGAGCGAACTGCTCAGCGGTATCACATGGTTCCAAGGTTCGTCTGTCTGCATCAAGCAGCTGGGCCTGGAGATCCACGTGGATCCCCTCCATGTACCGGACGGCTCAAAGGCTGATTTCGTCCTCCTCACTCATCCTCATTACGACAACTTCTCCGAGGATGACATCGCGAGGGTCCGGACCCCAGAGACGGTGATCGTGGCGCCCACCAGCATGAAACATCAGTTGGCGGACGCGGACCATTTCATGCGGCCCGGCGACATGCTCCAGATTGGTGAGGTCGACGTGCTCGCCGTACCTGCCCACAACGTCGACAGCAAATTTCATCCGCCAGAAGAGGGATGGCTGGGGTACGTCTTCAATATCGGAGGCACGACGTTCTACCACGCCGGAGATACCGATTTCATCCCATCGATGTTCGGTATTCGATGTGATGTGGCTTTTCTCCCCTGCGGCGGCCACTACACGATGGGCGTAGAAGATGCCGCCCGGGCGGGCGACGCCTGCGGCGCATCGACGATCATCCCTATTCACTGGGATGAGAAGTACGGCACACTCGAACATATTGAGCGGCTCAATGACCTCTTCTCGGGAGAGGTCCTCATATTGGAACGCGCAGGTGAAGCCCATTCTTTTTAACTACATAGCAACTCTCAAGGCGGACCCATGCGCACCATCACCGCACTTCTCGCTCTGGCTCTCGCGGCCCAACCTCTGGCGGCCCAGTTGAACGGTCCGGTCCAGAGCCCTGCCAAGAACTCGGGACGCTCCACGGTCTACTCACCGCGCGGCACGGCGGCGACGAGTCATCCCTTAGCCACCAGTGCGGCACTCGAGGTCCTTCAAGCGGGCGGCAACGCGATCGATGCTGCGGTGACTGCGGCGGCGGTGCTGAACGTGGTCGAACCACACATGACCGGCGCGGGCGGTGACATGTTCGCCATCCTGTGGTCTGCCGAGGAAGGCCGCCTGATCGGGTTAGACGCCAGCGGCAGATCCGGTTCGAAGATCGACTTGGCGCAGCTCATTGCCGACGGCACTGAACGAGTGCCCGGGAGCGGAGCGCGCTCGGTCACGGTTCCTGGTGCCTTCTCTGGCTGGAACGCCCTGATCGAACACCACGGCACGATCTCGCTGGCCGACGCCTTAGCTCCTGCAATCCGCATTGCCGACGAAGGCTTCCCGGTCTCTCCCATCATCGCGCAGGATTGGGCAGGCACAGTGAACGGCTTACGAGGTGACGCCGGGGCAGCCGCCACGTTTTTGATCAACGACGAGGCTCCGAAGCCGGGTGACTGGTTCAGGAATCCAGATCTTGCTCGGACGTTCCGCCGCGTCGCCGAACACGGCATCGAGACGTTTTATGGCGGTGAACTCGGTCAGCAAATCATCACGGGGCTGGATGAGTTGGGCGGTTTCCTCACCATCGACGATCTGCGGAACCACGAGTACCGCTGGGTCGAGCCCATGAGCGTGGACTACAAGGGGTACACCCTTCATGAGTTGCCGCCAGCCGGTCAGGGGGTCGCGGCCCTGCAGATGCTCAAGATGCTCGAGGGGTACGATCTGCTCGGGATGGGTCACAACAGTGCCCAGTACCTGCACACTCTGATCGAGGCCAAGAAGCTCGCCCACGCGGACCTGGCCCGATACGTCGCTGATCCAGACCACATGGACGTGCAACCAGAAGCGCTCCTGGACGACGCCTACCTCGCGGGCCGTGCCGAACTGATCGACCCGATGCATGCAGCGGATCGCCCGGAGCCGGGCCAGCCGTACACCGCCTCGGAGACGATCTATCTCACAATCGCCGACCAGTACGGCAACATGATCTCGTTCATCAACTCGATTTACGGGTACTTCGGATCTCGAACCGTCATTCCCGGGACGGGCCTGATGCTCCAGAACCGCGGCTCCGGCTTCACGATGGAAGAAGGCCACCCCAACCAGATCGCCCCGAACAAGCGGCCTTTCCACACCATCATCCCGGCGTTCGTCACCAAAGACGGGGAGCCGTACATGTCTTACGGAGTGATGGGTGGCGCCATGCAACCTCAGGGTCACGTACAGGTCATGCTCAACGTCGTCGAGTTCGGGATGGACCCGCAGGAAGCCATCGATGCGGCGCGCTTCCGGCACTTCAACGGCACATCTGTCGCGGTCGAAAACATCGACGACGCAATGACGGCCTCGCTCGAGGGACTCGGCCACACCCTACGTGAATGGCGGGGTGTCGCTTTTGGTGGCGGCCAGATGGTGCTCAAGCTACCCAAGGGATGGGCTGCGGCCTCCGACCCGAGAAAAGATGGGATGGCTGCAGGGCACTAGCCCCAACTCAGGCCGCTCAAGCGGCGGTCACGTCAGCAGACCCCTCCGACCCGGCGCGCAGCTCCTCAGCTCGGCACCCCTCTGGGCGCTGATTCTGTTCGCGCTTAGCTGCAATGGTGATGCGGCAGCTCCACCTTCCGTTCTTGTACCCGGAGAGGACTCCGTCGTGGTCGCGCCGTGTGAGGGACCGTACTGCCACCCGTCGCTGCTCGGCATCTACGCCATGCACGGGTTCTACAGGAAGATCATCGCCACGAATCAGGTCGCGATCGTCGGATCTCATGAGGTCCAAGATCGCGCGCTCGAGTTGGCCGTGGAGGTCGCCGAAGGCATGATCGAAGACCGCACGCTATGGTGGGCTTTCCTCGTCGAAGCGAAGGCGTTCATCGCGGTCATGTCGGAGAATGAGGTCACGACGGATATCCCTGAGCACAAGTTCCTTAGTGACGATCCGGATATCGACTGGGACTCCCGGGCGCGCGGACGAGGAGCCACGCTAGCGCTGCCGCTCACTACTGTTGGCGAAGAGAACCTCCTGTGCTCGTCCGGTGACTCCTATTCCGGAGAGAGCATTCTCGTGCACGAGTTCGCGCACACACTGCACGTGCTGGTGATCGCCATGATCGACCCTGCCTTCGATGCCGAACTGGACGCGCTGTTCTGGCAAGCGCGAGGCGAAGGGCTGTGGACCGACACCTACTCCAACGAGAGCCGCCAGGAATATTGGGCCGAAGGCGTGCAATCGTGGTTCGGCGCGAACCAAGTCGAGCAGAAGGGCATTCACAACCACGTGAACACCCGCGAAGAGCTCTTGGAGCATGACCCGAGACTTCACGAATTGATCGGGCGATGGTTCTCCGAGTCGGCGTGGACACCATCGTGCCCATCGAGCTAAAGAAGTGATCCGGCTCCCTCCGGAGAACGAGACACCACACCCCTGGGAGACAGATCGCGTGTTGACGTTGGAAGACGTACGGTCCAATTCCCCGACGCCATGGGAGTCGCCTTTACATATGCGATAGCCGCCGCCTAAATGCTCCCGGTCGACTCGGGCTTTCGAGGGAGAGTCGACTGCAATGGCGCGCGTGAAGAACCTGGATTGGCTCTAGAACGCTCATATCCTGGGAGCTGACGCTCAAAAGCATCGCCGCTGGTTAGAAAACGCGTTCTCTTAAGGGCTGCGATCGCGGCCTGCGCATCCGGCTAATACAGACTCCGAAGGCGACACCTCTCAATGATCGATCCCGACTCCGTCATCCCGTTCGACCGACTCCCTGAAAAGTTCGCAGAGAGCCTCGAGAACCCGCCGTTCGAGCCGGTCGCCCCTCGCCCTGCTGCGACGATCGTACTCATGCGCGACGGCGACCACGGCATGGAGATCCTCCTGATGAAGCGGAGCAGAAGCGCCGGCTTCGTGCCGGGAGCATATGTGTTCCCGGGTGGCCGCGTGGATGGATCAGACGGGACCGATGAAATGCTGCAGCGGATCGACGGGCTCACTCAAGCACGCGCGGCCGACCGCCTCGACCTGAACGACGTGACGCCACCCGCGATCGCGTACTACCTCGCCGCATTGCGCGAGGCCTTTGAGGAAACGGGCATCCTGGTCGCACACGACACGGAAGGAGGCGAACCCGCCACCGCAGCAGAAGACGAGAGCGTCAACGCCCTTCGCGATGACTTGATGGAAGATCGTATCTCATTCGCCGACACGCTGGACCGCATGGGCTGCCGCATCGATGGAGAAGCCATCGAGTATCTAGCCCACTGGATCACGCCGAAGCCAGAGCCACGACGGTACGACACTCGCTTTTTCGCGGCTAAGGTACGCGAGGGCGCGCTCCCGATCGTGGACCCGAGAGAGATGACGGACGCGGTGTGGATCACGCCCCAGGCGGCGCTCCTCAGGAACAACGAAGGAACGCTTCCCATGGTCTTCCCCACCATCAAGACCTTGGAGAAGCTTCGAGATCACGCGTCCACCGACGACGCACTCGGTGACCTAGCGAGACAATCCGTGCGGACGATCATGCCAACCCTGGTCATCACCCCAACCGGGATCGGAATGGATATGGACGGTGAGAGCCAGGCCGAAGACGACATCGGATCATGAGGACGGCGCAGGTCCTTCGTCTAGCCGCATCGGGTCTCTTTCGTGCAGCTATCGCACTCGTGGTCATGATGGCACTGACCAGTCCTGCATCTTCGCAGGAAGAGCAATCTGACGGCGCGCCGCTCGAAATCTTGCACGGATTTACGCTGATCGACGGCCTGGGCGGGCAACCTGTAAAGGACGCGGCGCTCTCCATTCGAGGGCACACCATTATGGAGGTCGGAACGCACCACGAGCTTCAGGCGCAGTGGGCCAACGATCCGAACGTGATCTCGGTCGATCTTGGTGGCGGCTTTGTCGTGCCGGGGTTGATCGACGCACACATTCATCTGGCGACCGCCCCGAACCGCGAGAATGCTGAAGCTGAGCTTCGGCGTCTACTCTACTCCGGGGTAACCGCTGTCCGGGATATGGCAGGTGATGGACGTGCCCTGGCTTCGCTCGCGAGGGATGCCCGCCTGGGGGAGATCCAGTCCCCAGACATCTACTACTCTGCGCTCATGGCTGGGCCCTCGTTCTTCGATGACCCGCGACCCCAGGCTTCAGCTGCCGGGGAGGTAGCCGGAAAGGTCCCTTGGATGCAGGCGGTCACGCCGGACACAGACATCGTGGAGACGGTCGCGGCAGCAAAAGGCACGTACGCTCAGGGCATCAAGATCTACGCTAATCTCGAGCCTGAGGAGGTGAACCGGATCACCTACGAGGCCCATCGACAGGGAATGAGGGTTTGGGCGCACACCATGGTCTTCCCGACACGCCCGATCGATGTGGTCCGTTCAGGTGTCGACGTGGTGTCGCACGTGTGTCGGCTGGCCTGGGAAGGCATGGCTGAGACACCCAGTGAATACCATCACAATCAGCGGCCGGATTTCGACAGGCTCTCGGCAGAGGCGAATGTCTTCACCGAGTTGTTCGAAGAGATGAAACAGCGGGGCACCATCCTCGATGCCACGCTCGCGCTGTACACCGAATTCGATGAGCGCATGTTGCTGCGCGAAAGCCGGGGCAGCCGGAATCCCGCGCCGCCCCAATGCGACGTAGACTTCGCGCGAGACCTCGTCCGAGGCGCCCACGCCATGGGTGTGGATATAGTCGCGGGCACAGATTTTTCCACTCCTGCCAACGACCCTTTCCCAGCGCTCCACAAGGAGCTGGAAGAACTCGTTGCTCACGCGGGCTTCACCGCTCTCGAAGCCCTCACCGCGGCGACCGCAACGGCAGCCCGGGCCCTGGGTGTCGACGAGGCAATTGGGACGCTCGAGCCGGGTAAGGACGTGAACTTCGTCCTACTCGATGCCGACCCAATCGAAGACATCAGCAACCTCCGCACGGTGCGGGAGGTATGGAAAAACGCGGCACGCTTCACCCGTACTGACTTCGTGCCTGCTCAAGTAACTGCTGCGGAGTCCTCGAGTGGCTCCGAAATGGACACGTCGACCCCAGCCGCAATGCTCCAGTCGTGGGTCTCGATGTGGCAAAGTTACAACCTCGACTGGGTCGATGATCTCTTCGTCCAAGACGACCGACTCACGTACTTCTCGTCCGAGTTCGAGGGAGTGATCGAGGGCTTTGACGCCGTCATCGAACACCACCGCGGATTCGGATTCGTTCCAGGAGGCACCGAACCATCGGCCGAGTTGTGGGTGGAAAGGCCCGTAATGAAAGACCTGGGCGCGACCGCGGTTGTCGGGGGTGTGTGGTACTTCGGAAACCGCGAGGCCCCCGAAGATGCCGGACGAGGACCGATGACGATCGTGTTGATACCGACGCCGGAAGGGTATCGGATCGTGCACATGCACTTCGCGAACTACGAGCCCGGGGCTTAGGCCGCCCCACGCTCGCAGTACGAAGTCAGGGTCCGGCTACTTCGTTCAAGGTTAGATTCGCCGAACTGAGTTCGTTTGGAACGGCCGGGAGATCTCGTGCGAGTATCGACATGACGATGAGGCGTTTATGGGGGCTGCTCGTACTGGCCGGCTCCACCGCATGCTCGGGCGCTGGCGAACAAACCGCTGGCCCCACGCAAGGCGAATTGACGATCCAGCTTCTCGCCCAAGCGATCGCGAACGCCGACACAGCAACGGTGCTCAATATCTTCTGGCCCGAAGCCACCTATGACGACTTCGCGAACCAGCAGAGTCACCAGGGCATTCAAGAGATCGTCGCATACGTCATGAGCACGCACACCTGGGGCGATGACGTCTACATGAACATGGGACGGATCCATTTGACCCTGACGGGAGCCGTGGGGGAATGGGTCTTCTCGGCCGTCCAGAACCGCCCACTCGACGACCACATTCCGGAGGGGACAGGCCGAGAGATCGTTCTCAACGGTGTGACCGTCATTGAGATGGAAGGTGACCGGATCATTAGAGCCGCGGACTACACGGACACTGCCCTGCTCCTGCTCCAACTCGGCTCCCGTATCGAGCTGCCCGGTGGCCAAATCATCGAGATCGATGACCCCGGGCGCTGAGTAGACCTCCAAGCCCGACCTTTGCGCCGCACAGCGATGGATGATCGCCGGGTGCAGCGGGCCGGTAAGCGCACGCTCGCGAGGGAGATGGCCGACCCCCTCCTCCCCCTCGTCCATTCTGGACGAGCACTTTTGGAATCCTGCTTGGATCGAGACGCCGGACACCGAATTCGATGGGGTGATGGACGGCAACTACAGCCGCACGCTGCATCATCGACTCCTTCGAGCCCAAGTCGTCGTCGTGCTCGCTTTTCCGACCTGGCTCTGCCTGTGGGGAGTCTTCAAACGAGCCGTTCTTTTCTGGGACCAGACACAGCCCGACTTCCCTGAAGGCTGCGCCGAGCAGCTTCCCGGCTGGCAATTCCTTTGGTGGATCATCTCGTACAGATGGCGCTCCAGGCCCAAGGTGCTGCGACGAATTGCTGACGCGCCGCATGTGAATTTCTACCGACTCAAGAACCGTCGAGCGGTTCGACAACTGATGGAAGAACTGTCGAGGCAATCCAGCTCGACTTAGAGTGGGCGGACTGCTCACTCAGCCTCGACGGAGGCACCTAGTGCCGACCTCAACTCTTTCACGAATCTCCGCTGTCCTCAGCACCATGGGCACAGTGTTCCTTCTGGCTGCCTGCGCGGACGTCCGGAACATCCCGATCACCGAAGTGGAGGCACGACCCGAATACGAAGCGATCGCGTCAGCGCTCGAAGACATGATCGAGCGTGAGCGGGACCAGAAAGGGCTGCGCGCCCTCTCGATCGCTCTAGTAGACGGAAACGACATCGTGTGGGCAGCGGGCTTCGGCGAGCAGTCTGAAGGTGTCCCAGCCACCGCCGAGACCGTGTATCGAGTGGGATCGGTATCGAAGATGTTCACGGACATCGCGATCATGCAGCTCGTCGAGCGAGGCGACATCGACATCGATGCGCCAATCCACGAGTACGTGCCCGAGTTCACCCCAACGAACAACACGGACACCCCCATCACACTCCGGCAACTCATGTCACACCGGGCGGGGATCATCCGAGAGCCTCCCGCAGGCCACTACTTCGACGATACCGGCACAGATCTGGAAACGACCGTCCTCAGCATGGCTGGGACGCCTCAGATCTACGAACCTACGGCACGGAACAAGTATTCGAATGCTGGAATCGCGGTAGTCGGGTACACACTGGAGAAGACTCAAGGCGAACCCTTCGCCGACTATGTGAAACGGTCCGTTCTAGACCCACTCGGCATGAAGACGAGTGCGTTTACGCCGGATCCGGATATCGTCGACGACCTCGCCGACGCTTACATGTGGGGCTTTGATCGTGATCTGTTCGCCGCGCCCACTTTCGAGCTGGGCATGGCTCCTGCCGGAAGCATGTACTCGACGGTGTTGGATCTGTCGCGTTTCATGTCGGCGGTCTTCCGAGGCGGGCTCGGTGAACTGGACCGCGTGCTCGACACAGAGACGCTCGAGGCGATGTGGGTGCCCCAATTCGCAGAGCCAGGCGCCACGTCCGGGTATGGATTCGGATTCGCTGTCGATGAGCGGGACGGTGAGCGATGGCTCGGCCACGGTGGAGCGATCTATGGCTTCTCGACGCAACTCGGTTTCCTTCCGGAAGCCGGATTAGGGGTGGCAGTCGTGTCCGCGGTCGACGGGACCAATACGGTCACCGGCAGAATCGCAGACGCGGCTCTCGCACTCATGCTCGCCGCCAGTCGCGGTGAGCCGGTCCCCGAGGGGCCCCTTCAGGGAACGGACTCGGTGGACCCGGATCTCGCGCTCCAACTTGAAGGCGTCTATGGAGAAGGGGATGCCGCTCTCGAGCTCGACGAAAGAAATGGCCGACTGTTCGTCACGCCCGCACGTGGCGGAGCGATCATGGAGACGCGTGCGCGCGGCGACACCCTGGTTGTGGACGACCGCGTTTCTTACGGGATGCGCCTGCTGCCGGACGGTAATGACCTCCTTCGGCTCGGAGCAACGACAGCCACACTCGAGCGACAGCCCGTCAGTGGCATGCCGGCGGTACCGCCTGCCCATTGGAACGGCCTCATTGGGGAATACGGATGGGATCACAACGTGCTCTACGTCTTGGAGCGCGAAGGACGCCTCTACGCACTCATCGAGTGGTTCTTCCTCTATCCGCTCTCAGAGATCTCCCAGGACGTATACGCGTTCCCGGACTGGGGTTTGTACCACGGGGAGCAGCTCGTCTTCACCCGAAGCGCCCGCGGGCGGGCTTCTTCGGTCGAGGCAGCCTCTGTTGTATTCGAGAGGCGGGAAGTCGGTACGGAAGCAGGGGGAACGTTCCGCATCGACCCGGTGCGGCCGGTCACGGACCTACGCACTGAAGCGCTCGCAGCCTCACCGCCAGACGAATCCGGCATCTTCCGCGACTCCGACTTAGTCGAGGTTCGCACGATCGAACCGGGCGTCCTTCTCGACATGCGTTATGCGTCTACGAACAACTTCATGTCGTCTGTCTTCTACGATGAAGAGCGCTTGTTTCTCCAGAGACCAGCCGCTGAGGCTGTCGCCCGCGCTCACCGAGCACTCGCGGAATACGGATACGGCCTCCTTCTCCACGACGGATACCGCCCGTGGTACGTGACCAAGATGTTCTGGGATGCGACACCAGAGTCCGAGAAGATCTTCGTGGCCAACCCGGCCAACGGGTCCCGCCACAACCGGGGCTCCGCCATCGACCTCAACCTCTACGACCTGCGGACCGGTGAGCCGGTCGACATGGTAGGCACGTACGACGAATTCTCGCCCAGGTCCTTCCCTGACTATCCGGGAGGGAACAGTCAGCAGCGCTGGCAGCGTGAATTGTTACGGCGTGTGATGGAGGCGGAGGGATTCACGGTATACGAGGCTGAGTGGTGGCACTTCGACCACAACACGTGGCGTGAGTATCGGATTCAGAACGCTACGTTCGACGCCTTGGCACGTTAGCAACGGCGAGGGTGGGCGCTCCCCTACCCAGCCAGCGCACCCAGGGTCTCCCAGCTCTGACTGCGACGACCCTCTTCCACGTCGTGGATGAGTTCCACGAGTCGCCGCGTCAGCGGCGTGTCCACACACAGCTCTGCGCCTAGTTCCGCAATCGGCGCGATTTGCGCGTCGACTTCGGTCTTTCGTTTCCGGACAGCCAAGTCGCGCCACACGCCGCTGTGACTCTTCGCTGACCCACGGTTGAACGAGACCAGCCGGTCCAAGCTGGCATCAGCGTCCGCCTCACTCGCCTCGGGTCCAAAAGCGCCGGGATCAAAACCGTCGAAGGGTTCAGGCTTCACGCCACGCGCAGCCGCGACAGCCATCGCTTCCCTCGCCAACCCGATGATCCCTGGCCGGTGCGCAGCCGACTCCAAGACGTCTGCGATTGAAGCATCCGCCAAGGCGGTGGCAAAGAGCATGGAGCCGTACGCCAGTTTGCCCCACAGATAGCCCCAGATGTTCTCCGTGAGCACCGCATCCGGATCGAAGTCCTGAAAGAGCGCGTGCACTGCGGAGATTCGATCCGTGCGGACTCCGTCCAACTCGCCGACGACCACCGCGCCACGGTTTCCCCGCATGATCACGCCTGGCTCGAGAACGTCGGCACCGAAGTTCACGAAACACCCAACGGTCCGCTCCGGTCCGACGGCACCCGCGATCCCTCGCTCGTTGAGACCATTCTGAACTGAGACGACGAAGCCGTCCTCATGGAGCAATTGCCCAATCACATTGAGCGCAACGGACGTATGGTGCGCCTTTACACAGAGTAGGACTGTCTTGAACCCGGGGTCCAAGCGGAGCGGGTCCGTGCAGTAGGCCTCAACCGTGAACTCGTCGACCGGACCCGTGATCCTCAAGCCGTTCTCGCGGATCGCTGCGGCGTGAGCCGCATCGGTGTCGACCAAGACAACATCGTGTCCGGCACGAATGAGCCAAGCGCCAATGGAGCCGCCCATGGCTCCGGCTCCCCAAACGATGATTGGATCGAGATTCATGCCAGAAGATGAACCGGGCATGACAGGGTCGACACCCCCGCTTGCCACCCCGCTCGACCTGACAGAGTATCCGATACCCCACCCACGCTGCCGCACGAGAGCCAAGCGCTATGAACAGAAAGGACTTCCTGGTGTCATCCGCCGCCGCAGGAGCAGGTCTCGGTCTTACAGGCCTTCCTGCATCCGCAGAAGGGCTCTCCGCGGACCAAGTCGCCACGCGAAGGATCCTGATCGCTGGGGGCGGCTTCGGGACCAAGTTCATCGGGTACCTAGCCGAGCTAACCGGAAAGGAACGCCCCAAGCTCCTCTACTTGCCCACGGCGTCATCGAACCGTGACTCCAGTGTGATCCGATGGTACGAAAACTGTGCGCCACTGGACGTCGAGCCGTCAGCCCAGTCCATGTACATCAGTAGCTACAGCATGGACCGGAGCTGGGAGGACGTGATCCTCTCGGCAGACGGAATCGTGGTCTCAGGCGGCAACACCCTCAATCAGCAGGCGGTTTGGCGTGCCCAAGGCATCGACGAACTGCTCCGCGAAGCCTGGGATCGCGGGATCGTTCTTGGCGGTGCCAGCGCCGGCTCGTTGTGCTGGTTCGAAGAGGGCACGACCGACTCTCGCCCCATTGCGGTCTCCAAGATCAAGTGTCTTGGATTCCTGAAGGGTAGCCACTCCCCGCACTATGACTCTGAAGCCGTGCGGCGCCCAACGTACCATCGATTGATTCAATCTGGTGAACTCATGCCTGGCTACGCGTGCGACAACGACGCCGGGATCTTCTTCGTGGACAACGAAGTCCGCCGCGTCGTGAAGACGCGCGAGGAAGCGAGGAGCTTCTATGTGGAGATGCAGGACGGGCAGATCGTCGAAACCGAATTGCCCGGAGAGATGATCGGCTAGATCGCCCTACATCTTCCGATAGCCCGGCCCACTTCCACCCTCCCTAGGTGTCCAACGCGGCCCGAGGACGTCGGTCGCCTTGCAGTCGACGCAGTTCGGCGCATTCACGACGAGTTTGTCGCCATCCCGCTCATAGACGCCAGCCGGACAGAGATGCTCGAGCATCTCCGCAGTCTCCGCATCGACATCCTCCCCTACGAGAAGATGCGACGGAATATCGTCCCGGGTCTGATTCCCGGACTTGTAGACGGCATCGACCTTCGAAAAAGTCAACTTCCCGTCCGGGACCACCTTGTCGGCAGCAGCTCCGAGTCGCTTGGTGTCAGCAGCATCCTCTTCGATCGAGATCTTGCCACCGGGAAGCGCCCCTTTGGTCAGCGACATGAGCGTCGCCTTCACACCACCCGACAAGAAGCCGCCCTTGAAGGCGAGGCGCATGTTCCGGCGCTCTTTCAGGTCCTTCATGATCACACTCTGATCGACGGCAGTGGTGTATCCGGCCAGCGCCGCCTCGGACGTGTCACCCTTCTTTAGCGCCACGAAAATCTGCCGTGCGGCCATGATTCCCGAGTGCATCGCGTAGTGGATGCCCTTCAGCGAGGAGACCTCCACGTAGCCCGCGGCATCTCCGACGAGAATGACACCGTCGCCATGTCGTCGCTTCGGGACAGAGTAGTAACCGCCCTCTGGGATAGTCTTCGCGCCCCACTCCACCATCTCTCCGCCTTCGAGATACTGACGGAAGAGCGGATGGAGTTTCATGCGTTGGAGTTCGTTGTGGACATCGAACCTTCCATCGCGGTAGTCCAAGCCAACCACGAGTCCCACTGCGATCTCGGTGTCCGAGAGCGGATACATGAACGACCCACCGAACGCATCGCTCGGGAGCGGCCACGCCATGGTGTGTATGATCCGGTCGAGGGGTTTCTTGACCTCCCATACCTCCTTCACACCAAGCGCGAAGATCTGGGGATTTTCCGATGTCACCCCCTGCCAATCGAGCCAGGCCTGTGAGAGCGGACCACGTGTGCCTTCAGCCAGGACAGTGACCTGAGCTGTCAGATCCATGGCCGGCATCGCGTCCGCCCCCGACGGCTCGCCATTTCGATCGAGTCCGGCTGGGGTGGTCCGCACACCGATGACCTTGTCACCTTCCACGAGCAGCGAGTCCACCGGGAAGCCCGGGAAGACGTTGATGCCCAATCCCTCGGCCTTCTCACCCATCCAGCGCACGATCTCGCTGATCGAAGCGATGTAGTTGCCGTGATTCTTCATGGTCGGAGGCGTCGGGATCCTGAATGCCTTGGACTCGGTCATCACGTAAACCGACTCCTTGGTGACCGGCCTCCGGAGCGGGAAGTCCTCCATGGAGAGCTCTGGGAAGAGCTCCTTGAAGGCACTCGGGTTGACCACGGCACCTGAGAGGTTGTGCTCTCCCAGAGTGCCCGCCTTCTCGAGCACGCCGATCTCGATCTCTCCGAGGCTGCCGCCGTCCTCGTTGTCCTTCTGGACGAGCCGAGTCAGCTCGATGGCGCCGGCAAGACCCGCCGGTCCGCCGCCCACGAATACCACGTCCATTGGGACAGCTTCTTCGTCTGGCTGCTCCTCGACAATGAAACGATCCCGCGGAAGCGGCGGCTGATGGTTGGCAGGACGGACGGTCGTGCGGAGGACGCTGGTGCCCTCGGACATGCTGTGCTCCGTGAAAGCAGGATACCTGGCTAGCACCGGAAGATCGCAAATGCCCGTGCCACCGTGAAGGCAACAAATGCAGCTCAACAAAAAGGCGGATCAGCCCGCCATGGCCTGACCCGCCTGGTCCAGCGCCTGATGCCCGGAACTCTCGCGAAGACGGAGGTCGGTGAGCACACCGTATAGGAGAGGGCCTGACGGACCTGTCGCCAAGAAGCGGGGATACATCTACCGTTGGTGTTCGCTTGACCCTCCGAACAGACCAGGAGCATTCCATGAGCGATCGGGCTACGACGCTCGGTGAACTCAAGGCGCAGAACTACCAGACCCGGACGACCAAGGACGAAATGCGGTCGAACCTGGTCCGGAAGCTGCGCTCCGGCGAAGAACTCTTCCCTGGAATTCAGGGATACACAGACTCCGTCGTCCCTCAGATCGTGAACGCAGTACTCGCGCGACACGACTTCATCCTCCTCGGTCTGCGAGGCCAAGCGAAGAGTCGGATTCTGCGTCAGCTCGTCACGCTCCTAGACGAGGAAGTGCCAATCCTCGAAGGCAGCGAGGTGAACGATGATCCGCTCGCGCCTATCTCGAAGTATGGACGCCTACTCATTGAAGAACATGGGGACCGGACGCCCATCGAGTGGGTAGGACGCGACAACCGATACGTGGAGAAACTCGCCACTCCGGACGTGACCATTGCCGACATGATCGGCGACGTGGATCCCATTAAGGCGGCTCGCGGCGGACATATTCTGGGCGACGAGATGACGATCCACTACGGGCTCCTGCCTCGCGCCAACCGTGGTGTCTTCGCCATCAACGAACTTCCGGACCTCGCGGGCAAGATCCAGGTCGGCCTCTTCAACATCCTCCAGGAGGGGGACGTGCAGGTGAAGGGGTACCCCGTCCGTCTGGCGCTCGATGTCATGATGGTCTTCACCGCCAATCCGGAGGATTACACGGCCCGCGGAAAGATCATCACACCGCTGAAGGACCGGATCGGCGCCGAGGTGCGCACGCACTATCCGCAGGAACTCGAGACGGGCATCGCCATCACGCGGCAGGAAGCATGGTTGGCTCGCGCCGACTCCTGTGTCGAGATCCCGGACTTCCTCGAAGAGACGGTCGAACGGGTCGCCTTCCTGGCGCGCGACGACAAACGCATCGATCACCGAAGCGGAGTGAGTCAGCGCCTGCCCATCACTGTGATGGAGACCATCGTTTCGAATGCGGAGCGGCGGGCGCTGCGCCATGGTGAAGACGTGGCCGTCCCGCGCGTGTCCGACCTTTATGCTGCACTGCCGGCCATCACAGGGAAGTTGGAGCTCGAGTACGAGGGCGAGCTCCACGGCGCGGACAAGATCGCCCGAGAGCTCATTCAACAGGCGTCCTCACACACGTTCGATGTACGCGCGGGTGGCGCCGACGTAGACGACATCGTCGAATACTTCGAGACCGGTGGCGCATTGCAGATCGGAGAGGACTCGTCGGGCTCCGCGTGTGTCAAAGGGTTCGAAACCGTCCCAGGGCTTCTGCAGATGATCGAAAACGTCGGGCTCGCCCCGACAGCTGTGAGTGACGGAGTACGAGCCGCCGCGTGTGAACTCGTGCTAGAGGCACTCGTCGCCCAACGACGGATCAGCCGCAACAGCGGTGGATACGTTCGGGCTCCACACCGCTCGCCCGAGCCAGGGCCGGGCTATCAGGGGTTCGATCCGATGGGCGGCTTGGACCTGTAGCGATGGTCGACCACAATCCGATTGGGCCTGAAGAACAGAAGGCGCTTCAGGAGGCCGGTGAACAGATCAAACATGTGATGAAGGCCGCGAAGGTCGCCGCATTCAACGGATGGTCGATCGGCTTATTCGCCGGTGTCTCTTTGCTGTTTGGGCTCTTCAGCCTCACGAGCCTGATCATAGGCGTCGGACTCGCTGTGGTCGCTCGGAACGAGTTCAAGGGACGCACCGCTGTACGGGCACTCGACGTCGAGGGACTCGAACTCCTGTGGCGGAATCAGATCGGCTTCTTGGTGCTGATCGTCGGCTACTGCCTTTGGAGCATCTACAGCGTGACCGCCAGGCCCGACCCCCAGATGGCGGAGCTCACAGACCTACTCGGCTCGGATACCGGCCAGCTAGTTCAGGAGCTCACACAGTTGGTTTACGTCGCCGTAATCATTGGGACCCTGATCTTCCAAGGTCTGAACGCACGCTTCTACAAGGTCCGAATCCCGGCCTTGAAGATGTACCTCGACGACACGCCTGCTTGGATCGTAGACGTTCAGCGGGCAACCGCTCTAGACTAGGCGCCCACTCCCTCGGAAATCCCCGATTCGGACTGTGGCATGGACGACTCCCAGTGCGGCCTTTCACGGCGCACCTGTTCGAGTGCCTGATGCAGGTCGAACCAGAGGTCGTCCACAGCTTCGAGGCCTACAGACAGTCTCAGTAGATCCTCCGGCACCCCGGCTGCCTCGCGGCTCTCAGGGTCAACCACCCGATGCGTGAGCGCTGCCGGTGCTTGGATGAGGGTATCAACAGACCCCAGCGACACTGCGCGGGAGATCAAGTCGAGGGACTCCATCACCCTCTCGGACGCCTCTCGACCTCCACGAACGCGGAACGCGAGCAACGAGCCTGAGCCTTTTTGTTGTGTCCGGAGAAGTCGCTCCTCAGATCGGTCACCGTTCAAACCCGGGTAATGGACCTCGGTAACTTCCGGGTGCCCAGCCAGTCTCGCAGCGATGATGCCGGCGGACGTCTGCTGTGCAGCGACGCGGACCGGGAGAGTCTGAAGCCCCCGGTGGAGGAGATATCCTGCCAACGGATGCAGTACGCCGCCCGTGATCATGCGGGTCTGCCGAAGCGGCTTCGCCCAATCTTCCGAACTCGCTACCACACCACCCATCACGTCCCCATGACCGCCAAGGAATTTTGTGGCGCTGTGCACGACCAGATCTGCACCGAGTTCCAGCGGGCGCTGAAGGATCGGGGTGGCAAAAGTGTTGTCCACCGCCACCGCGATCCGATATCCGAAACGTTTCTCTGTCGCTCGCACCTGGGACACGACGCCTGCGATGTCTACCATGGCTAGCGTCGGGTTAGCCGGCGTCTCAAGGAGGACGAGGCACGTGTCCTCCCGCAGTGATTCGGCGACCTCGTCCGGCTCTGCCCACGTCACCTCGGTACCAAGTATTCCGGTAGCGAGAAGATGATCCGTGCCGCCGTAGATGGGCCGGATCGCCACGATGTGCCTACCTCTCGCCCACCCGTCGGGAGCGGCTTCAGAACCGGCCGCCAGCACCATCGCCGTGATCGCGGCCATGCCACTCGCGAAGGCCACCGCAGCTTCTGCGCTCTCTAGATCCGCGAGGGCGTTCTCGAAGCCGGCAACGGTCGGGTTCCGCAAACGCGCGTAAACCGGGTTGGGTGCTTCACCCGCCCCTTCGATCAGCGCGTCCATTGATTCGGCAACTGCCGACGACCTCTCGAAAGTGTACGTCGTTGAAAGGTCGATGAGAGGCACATGCGGCTGACCCTTCTCAAACGGCGACTCCGTTACAACCTGGCCGCGCGCGGCTCTCACCGCGCGAGTCTCGAGCCTCATATCAACCCTCCAATGTCAGCCAATGCCATCCGTAGCGCCCGATCGAAAGACCAGGACGATGGCATATGATTCCGTTATCGTGGAGTAATTATGTGCATTATGTTTAGAGATAGGTATTTGTCCGCATTTTATTCGGCCACAAGGCTCAGTCTCCATGGCAGACCGAATCGACAGACACATTCTGACCCTCCTCGCCGAAGATGCGCGGACCAGCAACAAAGAATTGGCCGGAGCCGTCGGGCTCTCACAATCCGCTTGCCTCGAGAGAGTGCGCAGGCTGTCCGACCGCGGAATTCTGATGGGGGCACATGCCGCGGTCGACCCAGCAGCCTTTGGGATCGGTGTACAGGCGTTCGTCTCCGTGCAGCTGAAGCGGCATACACGCGCAGCCGTCGCGCACTTTGAAGAGACCGCCATTCGGTTGCCCCAGGTAGTGGCGCTCTACCACCTGACTGGAAGGAACGACTACCTCGCACACGCAGTGGCACAGGACATGGACCATCTGAGAGACTTCACGCTGGATGCAATCACCAGCCTCCCTGAGGTCGCGCGCGTCGAGACATCCCTACTCTTTCGTGCGACAAAGAAGGCGGTCTGGCCTGACCTCTCCGAAGAGGCCTAGCGCGGCCCCGCGGGAAGTATCACTTCCCGCCGTCCACCTGTAGCACCGCACCAGTGATCCAGCTGGCGTACTCGGACGACAGGAACAGCACCGAGTGGGCAATATCCGCCGGCGTGCCCAAACGCCTCAAGGCGACCTCTGAAATGAGATCTTCCTGGCCGGCCTGACCGTACGAGTCCCACTGACGCTCCGTGGTCGGATTCGACCGAACGAAGCCGGGCGCAATATTGTTCACGGTGATGCCCCACGGCCCGAGTTCGTGCGCGAGCTGCCGGGTCAATCCAATCTGTCCGGCCTTGGCAGACGCATAGGCCTGGATGCCTGTCTTACTCACCCCCAGGCCTGCACCGCTGGAAATGTTCACGATGCGTCCGCGACCGGCTTCCTTCATGTGTGGCGCGACCGCCTGTGACGTCCAAAACGAAGCGGTTTGATTGACCGCCAGAATCGCCTGCCATTCCTCGGTAGTGACCTGCTCCAGCGGCTGACCGACCTGCCCGAGCACGCCCCCGGCATTATTCACCAGCACGTCGATACGCCCGGTCATGCTCGCCGCGGCACCGACCCACTCCCCAACCGCCTTCCGGTCGCTGACATCGACCACAGCACCGTGGCAGTTGTCCCCCACCAGATTGACGGTCTGCGTCAGTCCGTCGGCCTCTAGGTCACACACGAAGACCGTGGCGCCGCGTGACCCAAAGGCCCCAGCAATCGCGCGACCGAAGCCATGCGCGGCACCTGTAACAAGAACTGTCTGCCCAGCGAATCCGATCTCCATTACCAGTTCCCCTCAATCACTTGTCGAGTTTCGGCTACCGCAACGGACCAGACGCGCTGAAGGTCCTCCTCCGGCCTCGTGTAGTAGCCGCCGAACGAACCATCACCGAGCCGTTCACGGAGCTGTGAAGCCGAGAGGCCCTCACGGTCGGACAGGTCGACGGCCGCCTTGTGTCCGGTAGGTGGTTCAACCCCCTCAACCTGCGTCCACGCGAAGCCCTCCATCCAGGACGCATGCGACGCCTCAGAGTCGATGGCACGCACGGAAGCCATCGTGTCTGCCGCGGCCCACCAGTCGTGCCAACGCAGCGACACGTGGGGACGTTCCCCAGCCCATTCGTCCACCGCGGGTCTGCCGTCCCGGTTTCCGCCATGGCCATTCACTACAACGATTCGGCGAAAGCCGTGATGCTCCAGACTATTCAGAATCTCTCGAAGCACGCGCCCATACGTATCCGGGGTCAGAGTGACCGTGCCGGGATACCCCATGAAATACGGCGTCAGCCCGTAGGCCACAGCCGGAAATACCGGCACGCCCGTGGGTTCGGCCGCGTCGACTGCGACGGTCTCAGAAAGAATCGCGTCCACAGCAAGACTCAGATACGCGTGCTGTTCGACACTACCAAGGGGCAGTACGCAGCGGTCATCCGACTCGAGGTACTTTTCGACCTGCATCCAAGTCATGTCGGCGATCTTCATGCCAGCTCCATCTCCAGTTGCCTAAGCACCTTCCGCTGCGCGACGGGGACCGCGAGGCCATCAATCTGACCCGGCCGTACCCACGAATATCCGTCCCGTAGAACGGGCGCTCGCACCGAAACAACCCAGGGTTTATACCTAGCGTGAATATGTGAGAAACGGTGCCCAACAGTCTGTAGGCCACGACCGGGCCCAACCGGTTCAGCACCGAGCGTTGCAGCCACCTCGGCGGTTAGTGCGTCGAGGTCCCCGAGGTCTTCCGGTGCGTCCACAAGTAACCGTTCAGGGAACGCCCACATGCCCGCCAACAGGCCCTCATCCGGCCTTTGTGTCAGTAGCACGGCACCATCCGCCTCCAGGACGGCGAGCAAGAAGGACGCCGGTTTCGCCCGAGCCTTTCGGGCCGGAGCAGGACGGAATGCTTGGGTCCCAGCGGTATTGGCCGCGCACCATTTCGCCATTGGGCACTCCGCACACTTCGGTGCTCGTGGCGTACAAATCGTCGCCCCAAGTTCCATGAGTGACTGATTCCAATCGCCGGGACGCTCTACATGCACGAGGGCGGTCGCTTTCTCCCGAAGCCAGGCTGCCGTCGGCAGTTCCTCGTCGTACCATCGAGCCAACACACGCCGAACATTCCCATCTACAGCCGGGACGGGTTCCTGAAACGCTATACTCGCAACAGCCCCGGCGGTGTACTCCCCGACCCCGGGAAGCCTCAACAACGCACCGTACGAGCGCGGAAACTCGCCACCTCGGGCGCGGACCACCTGCGCTGCCGCGTGTAGGTTGCGGGCCCGGCGATAATACCCGAGACCTTCCCATTCCTTCAGGACCTCGTCTGTATCGGCAACGGCCAACGTCTCAACATCCGGGAACCGCCGGAGCCACGGGTCGTAGTATCTAAGCACCGTGTCGACCCGCGTTTGCTGGAGCATGACCTCCGAGACGAGGATTCGGTAAGGATCGGTCTCCCCCCTCCATGGGAGATCACGCTGAACCCGATCATAGTGAGCGAGCAGCGCCGAGCAGGCTTCTAATTTCATGGCGAGAAGCTACGGCCGGGCGTAGTGTGGAGGCCACTCGCAAACCAGCAATCATGCGCTTCACGACCTATTCCAAATACAAGGGCAAATGGCTCGATGCCTTGAACATCGAGTCGCTGCTCGAAAACCTGTCCGACTTCTTGATGGACGGGGGATTCGCGGGCGGCCCAAACTATCACCCCTATTGGGGCTGGTCGGGCGACGAGGACAAGAGTTCGACAGATGCGCTCAAGAACGCGCTCCTCAAAGCCCTCGTAGAGGGCGGACAGCTCACGCCCGAGATGATCGACGAGCTACGCGGTGAGGGCCAAGGCGACGAGGCGATCCAGAAGCAGGTCGCTGAACTCCTGGACGACCTGGTGCAGAGGATGGTCGAAGAGGGGTACATCAATTTGGAAACCGGGAGTCCCCAGATCCCCGGCTCGACCTACGACGTCACCGGGCAGGGCAACATCGACGAGGCCAAACAGGCCGCCCAACAGGTGCAATTCAACCTGACCGGGAAAGGAATGGACTTCCTGGGATATCGAGCTCTCAAAAGCCTACTCTCAGCCATCGGAAAGGCGAGCGCCGGATCCCACGACACGCCACACCTCTCGACAGGTATCGAGGCAGAGGCCGCTTCGAAGCCCTACGAGTTCGGGGACTCAATGAACCTCGACATTCCCGCGACCCTCAAGAACGCCATTGAGCGGGAAGGACTGAACGTCCCGTTGAACCTCAACTACGGTGACTTGATGGTGCACCAGGCCGAGTACAGGTCCTCGTGCGCCACGGTGCTGATGCTCGACATCTCCCACTCCATGGTGCTGTACGGTGAAGACCGGTTCGCGCCCGCCAAGCGCGTGGCCCTCGCGATGTCACATATGATCCGAACCCAATTCCCGGGCGATTCGCTCCGAGTGGTCACTTTCGGGGACACGGCACAGGAGATTCCGCTGTCTCAACTCGGGACGGCTCAGGTTGGCCCGTTCCACACGAACACTGCGGAAGGACTCAAGATCGCGCGGCGGATCTTGGGCTCACAAAAGAAGGACATGAAACAGATCATCATGATCACAGACGGGAAGCCGAGCGCCATGACGCTCCCGGACGGGCGGGTCTACACCAACTCGGGTGGCCTGGACCCCAACATCCTGGCACAGACGTTTCAGGAAGTGGCAGCGTGCCGGAAATCCGGCATCCTGATCAACACTTTCATGCTGGCAAGTGACCCCTATTTGGTGGAGTTCGTACAGAAGGTCTCGGAAATCGCTCGCGGGAAGGCGTATTTCACCAACACCATGACACTAGGTCAGCACATCATGATGGACTTCATGAAGAACAAGCGCCGGAGGATGTCGTGAGGCGTCCGATCACGTGGAGCACATGCGTGCTCGCCCTCGTCATCGCGGCATGTGGTGAAGGCGATGTGGAGGCAGCCGATGCCGAAACGGTCGTGGACGAAACCGCCTACCAGTTCCGACTCGATAGCCAGCGCAGTGACCTCGGCGACTTTCAGGTCACGGAGGAGGATGACGCCGTTCGGATCCTGACGGGACCCGCGGGCATCGCATATCACACCGCCGATTCAGTGAACAGCGGCAACTTCCGAATCGATGCAACGTTCACTCAATACGGGGCGCCCCTCGGGTACCGTGAAGCCTACGGCGTCTTCGTAGGCGGGCGTGAGCTCGACGGACCCGAGTTGGAATACACGTACTTTCTCGTGCGCCCCACCGGTGACTACCTCATAAAGCGCAGGGTCGGAGAAATCACCGAGACCATCGTGGACTGGACACCGCACGACGGGGTCATGCAGGTCTTGGCAGAGGGCGACGAGCCCGAGAACACGATGACCATCGAGGCCGCCGACGGGCAGATCAACTTCATCATCAATAGCCAGTTGGCGCATTCGATGATCGTGTCCGAGGCTCGGCCGCACGGGATCGCGGGGCTACGAGCGAATCACCGGCTCGACATCCGAATCACCGGCTGGAGCGTGACCGGCAACTAGTCGGCCGCGGCTCCCAGCCGGATCTTCTCGAGTAGAGGCAGTGCGCGCCGCCTACTCATCAGATCCAAGAAGACGACTTCCGCCAAGAGTCCAACGACCGCGATCGTGACGCCCATACGTGCACCGTTCGGCCCCATAGGGCCGAGCAGAATCGCGCCAGCTGCGAGTACCACGACGACCCGAAGCACGGCACCCCGACCAACCAGCCCCGTGCAGCCGGCACGTACGAACAGTCCTTGATGATACTGGCGGTGCCCGTACAAGACCGGGTAGAGCGCCACCACAGGGAACGCGAGGCCTGCTGGCTCCAGTAGAGACGGATCCAACCGAAAGCCCGTCCATAAGATCCACTCACGGATCGCCGGAACGGAGAGGACCACGAGTAGGACCGTCACCCCCACGGCCAGCCCCGCTGCATATCTCCGGACCTTGTTATGAGCGGCCTGACAATCCACCAATGCTAGTGAAGCGTGTTGGAGCTGACCTACCGGAGCGGTCAGGAACCACGCCACCGCCTCGACTACCGTGAACGCCGCAATCGAGCAGTCGGGCTCAGGCGTGCGCGCGAGAAACGAGGTGATGATCAACGGTGTGCTCCACCACAACATCACGTTCAGCATGAGCGGCGTGGAGAACGACAATAGTCGATCTTCTCCCTTCGACTCTGTGGCTGTCTTCTCTGGAACCTCAGGAAGCGGGGCATGAGCGAACGCGACGATCCCCGCTTCGAACACGATTCCAGCGGTAAAGGCTAAACCACCCAGCCACGCACCTGCCTGGGTCGTAGTCAGAGCGAACGCGACAACGGCCAGGACCGCAGTCCGAACACCGGTCGCTGTCGCGATGGGGTGGGTTCGATGTCCAGCGACGAGGCGCCCCTGATGCAACGCTCGAACCCCGGTCAGGAAAGGGACCGGCCACAACACGGTCATAGCCGAGATCGCTTCGTCTAGAATCCCATCTCGGACGCCGACGACACCCTCTAGGATCAGCTCCCCAAGAGGCGTGAAGGCCACCGCCGCGGCCACACCGGACATGATGACGCCCATCCCGTAGGCGAAGCGTTTCACCGGCCGAATATCCCCTCCTTCGAGGAGCCGCGCGGCCGTGACTTGCTGGACAACCAGCAGCGGTGCGTACAACACTCCTATTAGGGCAAACGCCACGCCGTAGCCTGCCAGAGAAGCCGCAGGGTCCGAGGTGCGCGCCAAGGCGGCCGCCACCAATGGGTTCGTCGCGGTCAGCAGAAAGCTGGTCGCGATGAGAGGCGCGTAGAATTTGGCAAAGAAGCCCGCGCTCATCGGGTCCTTTTGCTCCGTCATGTTCAGGAGGCTTCCTCCGCGCGCATTTGCTCCTTAACGAAGGCGAGTTCTCCCGACGCCCATTCTCCCTCCGGCGTACCCGCTGCTTCTTCAGCGATACGAGCAAGCATGGGCGCGGCCCTTTGCGGAAGGTTCAGTTTCGTGCGGTAGAGTTCGACGAGCTCCTTCCGCGTGAGCATGGTAAGACCCACGCGCATCGTCGACTCACGGAGCGCTCGATTGAACCAGCGAGCTGAATCCTCAAAACGCTCCAATTTGTCACGATAGATACGAGCGATCCGAAGGTACGGTGTCGGATCCAACGCATCCTCTTCCAGGATGATCAACTCATAAGCCGACACCGCGTCTTCATACTCCCCACGCATGCCGAGGGACTCCGCGTAGGAGTACTCCTTCTTTCTCGGCGTGGAGTTCCCGGAGGGCGCATAGATCACCTGACCGGCTTTGGCGGCCCGATACACGATGGTCAGGGTGGAGAGCGTCATCGTCAGCCCAAACACCACGATGCAGACTGGGACGATCCATAGACCGAAGCCGAACTTGACCGCCAAGAAGTACCCGAGCGCCCCGCCCAAGATCGCTCCGGGTATGGAGGCTAGAATCGCCTTTAAACGGACGTCTGTATCCTGGGCGTCGACGTCACGGAGGGCGCCCTTCTTCCGTTGGATCTCGGAGAACTTCCGGCGTGGGTGCTGGTCACCATCACCGGACTTCGAATGGAACTGCGGACCGTACTGACCGGGACCTGAACCTGCTGGCGTGCTCAGAGAGCTGACCTAGTCCTGGTCTTCCAACTCCCGGTCAATCTCTTTCGATCGCTTCCGCATCCACATTCCGGCCCCGGCTACCATGCTAAGCGGAAGTAGGGACATGAACGCGGTCGTGGCCAGGAAGGCCTGGCGATTCTCGTCCTTGGCGTCGAAACACACTGCGCAGGCTTCCGCTGCGTCGGGAACGACAGCCAGCAGAACTAGGGCGATAACAGGGATCCAGGCACGGTTCATAGGTAGACCTTCAGGTAAAGGACCGGCCACACCAGTACTACAAAGTACCAGAAGGTCGCAACAGTGCCGAGTTGAGCCGCCGTCAGGCGTCCTTCCTTTAACTCGTATGTCGCCCATCCCATTCCGAGGAGCGCTGCAACCGCATGCAGAGCATGCGCACCCACGATCAGATAGAAAAAACTACCGTACACACTCGACGTGAGGGTCAGTCCCTCACTGAGCAACGCAATCCACTCCGTGCCCTGCGAATAGACGAAGAAGCCTCCGAGCAGCATCGCGATCACGAGCGGCATCATCGCACGCGTAGAGGACTTTCGGTATGCGAACTGCGTCAGGAGCAACACGACACCGCTCAAGATAAGGGCCGCGGTATTGACGGCGGTCTGTTCAACGGGAAGACGCGGCTGTCCGTATGGAGGCCACATCTGCCCGGCAGTCTGGGACCGCACGATGGCGTGTGCCGAAATCATACCCGCAAAGAGCATGATCTCTGTGAACACGAACACCAGCATTCCCAATACACCATCCGCGATCATCTCGGGACGCTTAACTGGGTCGGGACGCTGCTCGACTGGAAGTGTGGCTGCCTGCGTGGACATCTAGGACCTACTCACCACCGGGGTTGAACAATTTCACATACTCGACCATCGCGTCGAGCTGCTCGTCGTCATAAAGCGCGCCCCATGGCGCCATGAGCGCGGAGGCCCCCACCGCAACGCCACCGTCACGAATGGCGGTCTTGATGCTCGCGTCATCACGGGTCGACCAGAAAGTCGGGTCCGTAAAGTTTGCCGGCGATGGATCGAGCAGCACACCTGCCGCACCGTCACCGGAACCGGTTGCACCATGGCAGGATGCGCAGATCATCGCGTACGAGCCCGCAGCGTTGAAGCCAGCGGTAACAACCTCGGCAGCCGGCTCCTCTTCCTCATGTTCTTCTTCCGCGTCGTGTTCACCGCCGGGAATACCCCGCGCGACGGCAGCTTTGGCAGCCAGATTCTCCCAGTTGTCCCCTTCGTGGTTGTACACGTCAGGTGCCACACCGGCCACGAAGAGCGCCATGACCACCAGCGAGGCCATGAGCACCCACTTCATGATTTTCTTCTCCCAACGGAGATGCATGAAGTTCTGGATGACGAGATTCGCCTTCACGAACGCGATACCGAACGCCGTGATGAGTGTGATCAGGGTGATACCCGTGATCTCGCCAATGAACGGACCCAGGACGCTAATCGCGAAGAGGATCAGCAAGATCACATAGATCTTTGCGTAGTTGACGTGGTGGCCCCCATCGTGCTGGCCGTCGTCACCTTGGTTCTGGTTTTCTTCAGACATATCGGCCCCCTACTTCGCGATGTAGAGAAGTGGGAACAGGAAGATCCAGACCACATCGACGAAGTGCCAATAGATCCCGATCAACTCGACTCGTTGCAGCTCTTTTCCACGAAATGCATCCCACGCCACGAAGCCCATGATGATCGCACCCGCGATCACGTGGAGCGCGTGCAGGCCCGCAGCCGTGTAGTAAAACGACCAAAAGTTGTTCGCCGTGATCGTGTAGCCGTGAGAGATCTCGGTGTACCACTCGAACGACTTGATGGCCAGGAAGGTCAGCGCCCCCCCGATCGTCAGGACGAGCAGCCCAGCTGCCTTCTTACCGTCGCCTTTCTCCGCGGCTTGGTGCGCAAGCACCGCCGTAAAGCTGGACGTAAGCAGCACGAAGGTGTTGGTAGCCCCGATCCATGTGTTCGTGTGCATCGCGGCGTCTGCCCACTCGGGATGTCCTAATCTCATCATGAGATAGGCACCGAGCAGACCACCAAAAATCACGACTTCTGAGGCGAGTAGCCACCAGACAGCCAAACGACCTGTCGGAACGCCTGTCGCGCTACGGGTAGTTGCGATGGGTTTCATCAGGATGGTTCGTTCTGGGGCCAGTAATCCTCTTCACGATCCGGATGCGCGTACTCGTACGGGCCCCGGTACACATTCGGCATCTCATCGACTGGCCAGTTGCCGTGCGGCGGTGGCGATTCGGTGGTCCACTCCAATGTGTTGGACTGCCATGGGTTCCTACCCGCCGCTTTTCCGTTCATCCAACTCTTGATGCAGTTGAAGAAGAAGACCAGCTGGAAGGTGAGCATGACCAACAGAGCGTAGGTCGCGATCTCACGGAGGTTGTACATCTCCGCAGACGCGAGCTCTGGGAAGTGCTGATAGTTGTAGATGCGACGGTGCTGGCCACCCATCCCGAGCACGAAAAGCGGGATGAAGATGAAGTTGAACGGAATGACCGTACCCCAGAAGTGAATCTTGCCCAGGGTATCGTTCATCATCTTCCCGAACATCTTCGGGAACCAATACGTGAAGGCGCAGAACGATCCGATAATCGCGATCGGGAAGAACGTGTAGTGGAAGTGCGCCAGAACGAAATAGGTGTCGTGGAAGTAGATATCCGCGCCGCTGGCACCGAGGAAGATTCCCGTCACGCCTCCAATGAGGAACTCGGCCATGAAGGCGAGCGCCCAGAGCATCGGGGTAGTCAACCTGATCGAACCTCCGTACAACGTCGCGATCATCACGAAGAGCATCTCTGCGATCGGCACGGAAATCAGAAGCGTGGTGATCGTGAAGACGTTCGCCATGCGCGGGTCGATGCCGGCGATGAACTGATGGTGGGCCCAGACAAAGAAGCTCAGTACACCCGTCGCGACGGCTGTGTACAGAACCAGCTTGTATCCGAAGATCTTCTTCCGGGCGAAGGTCGCCATGACCTCGACCGTGATGCCGATTGCCGGAAGGAGCACGACATACACTTCCGGGTGACCGAAGAACCAGAAGAGATGCTGCCAGAGGATCGGGTCACCGCCCCGGGCCGGATCGTAGAACCCAGTCCCCAGCGTCTGGTCGAACAGTAGCATCACTGCACCGGCAAGAAGCGGCCCCACCGACAGCATGAAGAGGATGCTCGCGATGACGATCATCCAGACCACAATGGGAATGTCATACCACTTCATGCCCGGCGCACGGCTGTTCATGGTGGTCGTGATGAAGTTGATTCCGCCTAAGAGGAAGGCCACAAATTCAAGT